>JAOTYS010000158.1 GCA_029861795.1 Gammaproteobacteria bacterium
TATTTGACATTCGCCATTCGCGGAGAAAAAGGTGATGAAAACTTGGTTCTGCAGATGGCCGACCGGATTGGGGAGAAAAAAGAAGACTCTTTGTGGATCGGGGATGTCGCCTCCTTTCTACCCGGCCGAAAGGTCGAAGCAAGCTGGCAGCGGGCCTGGGTACCGCTTTCGCTATTGACAACTCGTCTCGACAAAAAACAACTGGCTAGCATCGTCTTTCAGGTGAAAGGAGAACGTAGTGGGCGAATTTTTATGAGAGATCTCGCTTTTACGCGTAAAAAGGATGTTCCTATACCCATGGCACAAGATGACAACGTCACCTACCCGTCCCTCGACAAGGCGATGTGGTTATGGGAGACAGAAATGATTTTGACGAATCAAGAAGAACTTAAAACATTGCTCGCTTTCTGTACAAGTCAAGGCATCACCGATCTCTTTGTGCAAATCCCCTATGCAGCAAAAATAGAAAACGGCAGATGGAAGATCGTTTGGGACTCGTCAACAATGCGACGATTCATTGCCGAGCTCCATCAAGCAGGCATCAAGATTCACGCCCTCGATGGAGATCCACGATTCGCTCTAAGACAATGGCATGGGCGAGTGATCGCCCTCATTCAAGAGATTATCCGACATAATCGATCGGTGCCCGCGCCGGAACGCTTTGACGGCATCCGCTATGACAATGAACCCTATCTTCTGCCCAATTTCGGCGGTATTCAAAAGCAACAGGTGCTGAAGGAGTATCTCGAGTTGCTAGAAACATCCCAGTTGCTTGCGCACGAGGCCGGCCTCACCTTTGGCGTTGATATTCCGTTTTGGTTCGATAGCCTAAACGAGTTTTTTGAACCGACAGCCGTCGTTGACGGCCGTCCGATGAGCGAACGGGTTCTCGATGTCGTGGATAATGTGGGCATCATGGATTATCGGACCATCGCCTACGGTGCCGACGGCGTGATCGCCCACGCCACGGATGAACTTCGCTATGCCGCGCGCTTAGGGAAAAAGGTATTCGTGGGTTTAGAAACGGTGACGTTGCCCGATGAGACGATTTATGAGTTTGGCATGAAGGGCAAGGGTTCCACGCTTTCGATCACACAGGTGGACGAGCAACGAGTGCAGCTCACCTGGGTACCCGAAGGTACAGAAGTGCCTGCCGACGGTGTACTGCTGCTCCGCCAGACTCGGGCTATCCCGGTCCCGTCGAGCAAAATCACATTCGATCGAAAAACGTTGCAAGACTTACACGACGTCACACGGCAGACGGAGGGCGAACTCCGTCAATTCTCAAGTTTTCAGGGATTCGCTATCCATTCATACGAAAGTTACCGGCCGTGGTTGATAAAACGCACACAGTGACGGTGGCGCTGGCCGCCCGAGGTACAACGGCGTGGGTTTCAATCTGAGGAAGGACGATCCGGGTTTATGTCACGTTAAATGAGGGGGCCCAGAAATATTACGACATTTTGCTCACAATGGGCATCTTTAGACATATGTCGCCTCGTGAGTCGGATGCGGGAAATCTACATGTTCGGTTCGCTGAGCAGGATGTCGAACGGAGTGATGGTTCAGATATTGAGGCACCGCCAGACGAAAGGGGCGCAAACAGGGATAGGCTGGACCTTAGATCACCGCGCCACATCTTCACTCTACCGGGAAGCGCCGAGATTCGGCATCATGTCGAGCGGAGCGAACGGCGCCGTCGGATCACCCTAACAGCTCACCGATCCCAACTAGGCACTGTCGCTGAGTGAGCCCGCTATCCTTGGCATCCAACATGTCCTGGCAACACGATTTATGCTCTCCATAGCGCACGAATGATAAGTAGGACCGATAGCGCCATCAGTACATACAAGGCTATCTTCTTGAAGGTCTCTGGGTCGGTTTTTATGAACCCTCGATTTCCAATCGATACGCCAAAAAAGAGCAAAGGCAGAAACAAGGCTGTACGCCAATAGGCCGCTGGATCAATCAAACTCTGGGACGCAAACATCACCGTGCCCACCGAATCGGTACCAATAAAATAGGTGATTATGGAGGCGCGACCAATGGCCATACCGATTGGAGAGGAAAAATAAAACAAGATTACCGGCGGACCGACAATACCCATGCTGCCATTGAGCAACCCAGCCGCCAGACCTACCCCCACGGTCGCTGTTCGACCAGGCATTTTACTCAATGAGAATCCCCGCAATATCAAGATGGCGGCGTAAAAAACGACAAGCGCCAATGCCACTCGAATTGGGGTAGCCGGTAACGAAGCTAGTACATAAATACCTAATGGCGTTGCAATCCATGTACCGATTAGTAATACACCAATCGACTTCCACTCGATCTCCTTCCAGATATGCGGTAATAGATAAATACTGGAAGCCACTTCAAACATGAGCACCATTGGTACGACCTGAAGTGGTGGTAACACCAGCGAAAGACTCGTGACCCAGAACATGGAGGCACCGAAACCCGTATAACCTTTAAGATACGATCCCAACAGCACGGCTACCATGCAATAGAAAAGTGCTTGAGTAGATAGCTCGACTGCCGTCAGTATGTGGGCGATCATCTATGATCATATAGGGTGTGGTTGACGACAGCCGCTAGTACCAAAGCGAAAAAGTGTGTTGCGCCAACTCCGTCCGAATATAGTCTCTTTAGGTCTGGTTCGACCCGAAGCTTAATAGCAGTGCCGATGAACGTGATGAACGGGGATTTGCCTGCATCCGTTATTGTGCTCTAAATTGGTCTCATCTTAATTACTGGGCTTACTAAGTGAGACGGCTCCTGAATCGAGGTGATGAGTATGGCGGTTTTCCTATCCCAACACGGCAAGAGTGCACCAAAGGAAATCGATCCAAACCGCGGGCTGACTGAGGAGGGAGCGGCAGAAGTTAGGCGTGTCGCCTCATTACTCAAGCAAGGAGGTGTCAGCGTTGCCGGTATCCAACATAGTGGCAAGTATAGGGCAAAACAAACGGCTGAAATATTTGCGGCGGCATTGAAACTCGCAAAGGGGGTTACGGCGTGTGAAGGGATTAATCCTCTGGATGATGTCACAGTTTTCGCGACGAGGCTCGACGCCGCCGTGGATCACCTTTATGTTGGTCACTTGCCGTTCATGCAACGCCTTGTTTCCTGTTTGATTACGGGTGATCCAGAGCGGTCGGTCGTGACGTTTCAAAACGGTGGTGTAGTCCGTCTAGATTATAACGATGAAAGCATGAGTTGGATCATTAAATGGGTCCTCGTGCCTAATCTGGCATAGGCGCGGCAAGGGAAGGCGTTTAAAGGAACGGCTGATGATGATGTTATTACCGAATTCGATGGCGACGACAATAGCCGCACCTTATGGACCCGTTCGAGCCCGGTGACATAGACGCGATGGTCCGAGCGACCATCCGCTTTTATGACGATCACGCGAAGGCGTATTGGGTGGGAACGCGACACCACGACGTGAGTCAGAATCGTGACACTCTGCTTCGATATATCGAGAGCAAACCACCGTTTCGGATTCTCGATCTTGGCTGCGGACCGGGTCGCGACCTTAGGGTTCTGCGCGAGATGGGGCATGAACCCGTTGGGCTCGACGCGGCGGCTCAACTCTGTGCGATAGCGCGCGAGTGGTCGAGCTGTGAGGTATGGCAGCAGGATTTTCTCGACCTTGATCTCCCCAATAGTGCTTTCGACGGCATCTTTGCCAATGCGTCACTGTTCCATGTGCCCACGCGAGACATTCAACGTGTGCTTGCTGACCTGCGTCGTGCGCTCAAAGATGCGGGCGTGTTATTGGTTTCAAACCCACGCGGGCAAAACCAGGAGGCATGGGAAGTCGACCGCTTCGGCGTATTTTATGACTTGAAAGAGTGGAGTCGGTTGGTAGGCGCCGCCGGATTCGAGGCACTGGAGCATTACTATCGTCCCCCTGGGCGTCCACGACACCGACAACCTTGGCTGGTGACGGTGTGGCGCAATCTTGGGTGATGCAGGATGTCTCGGATTGTTTCGCGGGCGTTTATTGCGGGTGTGAGGTGTTGGAGTTAGGCCATCGCCGCCAAGACTCGGCGGTTGTCGCTGAACGGTTTAGCGTACCAGACGCCCGAACCTGTAGTTTGTCTGACGCCGTTAACCCAACACCGAGAAACTGCTCTCGGGGTTGATGTCGCGGCGGCGCGAGTAAAAGCCCACGTCGATGGTGCGGTTCGTGTAGCGCATGGTGAATTGCACCGGGTCGGCGTCGTGATCGTGGCCCTGCTCGCACTGATCGATGAGCGCGGCCATCATCACACCAACCACCGGGGCGTTCTTGAACTGATTGCCGCTGGTGCCGATGGCCAGGTAGAAACCCGGCAGCGAGGACTTATCGTAAATAGGAATCCAGTCGTCGGAAACGTCGTACAGACTCACCACGCCTCGCATGTCGCTCGGGATACGCAGGCCAGAAATACGTTGCGCCATGCGCAGCGCTTGCACTCGCCACTGTTCGCTGAAATTGTCGTCGTAGGTGTCGGCGTCCACCCACTCGCGTTCGTCACATGCCGGGTCTTCGCTACCGATCAAGATGTAATTCCCCTGCTCAGGGCGCGTGTAGCAACCGATATCGCTGTCCGAGGTCACCATGCCCTGGCGCTGGTAGTCGAAGCCGTCCGGCGAAGGGATGTGCACCACTTCTTGCTTGAGCGCTTTGGTGGCGATATTCATGTCGCCGGTTACACCGGCCATCTCGTTGACCTGCTGCGAGTACGGGCCAGCGACATTGACCACGACCGGCGATGCGATGCGCTCCCCGTTATCGAGCACTACGCCGGCCACACGGTCATCGGTGATCACGATTTCGGTCACCTTTGCGTTGAACAAGAACTCACCGCCTGCCGCTTCCGCGGCACGCTGGATATTGTGGGTGCTCAACTGCGGATCACTGATATAACCGGCAGTGGGAAAGAACACCGCACCTTTCACTTCTTCCGCGCCAGGCGTACCGAAATCCGCGTCGTCGGGTCGGCGCACCGGGCCGAACTGATGCAGGTCGTAGATCGGGAACCGCTTTTTGATCTGTGCCGGGTCCCAAAGCTCATAGGGAATGCTTAAGGCATCCATGTTGGCGATGACTTTGTCGAGATAGCCATTCAGCTCGGTGCGGATCACCATGCAGCCGCAGTCGTAGAACTTGGCCAGACCGCGTTCATCGTCGACGCCGATGTATTCGGGCCAGTGTTCCCAATAGAAATATCCTTCGTACGCGATGGCTGCGCCGTCAAACGTCGAATAATGGGTGCGGATGATGGCGCACGAGGCGCCGGTCGGGCCGTAGCCGGCGGCGGGCAGCTTATCGATATTGAGCGTGCGGTAGCCCTTGCGCGCAAGTTCGCACCCGACGGCCGTGCCGATAATCCCCGCGCCGATCACGATGGCATCGTATTTTTGATTCATGGCGGACCCTCCTACGGCTAGTGCTCAGCATACAAGTTTTCTAGCGGAAATTAGACTACGACGTATCCCAGGCGAATTGGAGTTCAGGCTGCCAGTGGAAGATGAACTAGATCCCGATAGTACTCTTTCCGGCGGAGATTATGGAGGTTTGGACTTTCCCCGGAATGGTAGACACCTCCAAAGTTACAATTGAGTTTAGCGGAGGTAGAGATGGTCAATCAGATTTATTCAGCGGAATTCAAAGAAGAGGCGGTCGAACAGATCCTGGAGCGAGGGTACTCGGTGAAGGATGTATCGGAGCGTTTAGGGGTATCCGACCCACAGTTTGTATAAATGGGTTCGAGGGGTTAAGCCAGCCCCGGAGAAGCGTAATGATGAGGAATGTTAGGGCGAAGCGGGAGATACTGAGACTGCGGGCGGAGCTACGTCGCGCTGAGGAGGAGCGGATGTATTAAGAAAAGCCGCCGCATACTTTGCGAGGGAACCTGTGGGTCTCGAATTAGTAATTTTCCCCTTAAAACAGTGGATAGCTCAATCTTGCCGTTGACGGTGATCGTGCTCTAATCTCGCCAGTATGAAAAGCGTATTACTGCTACTTGCTCACCTGATTGTTACTATCGCCAAACTGCTTTGCCTGGGGACAGTCTGTGGAGTGTCGATCTTTTCCGGTGCGAGTCGATCACACTCAAAAGTCACTGGGTGATGATTGTCATGGATCAGTTCACCCGCCGCATCGTCGGCTTTGACATTCACGCGGGTGATGTCGACGGTATCACCCTTTGCCGGATGTTCAACAATATCATTGCCGGAATGGCCCCGCCCCGATACATCAGTTCTGACAATGATCCGCTTTTCGAATTTCACCGATGGCAAGCGAACCTTCGTATCGTTGGCACCGACGAAATCAAAACCGTGCCGTATACGCCGGTATCGCATCCTTTCGTGGAACGCTTGATCGGGACGATTCGCCGAGCATTTCTCGATCATGTTCTGTTCTGGAGTACCGTGGACCTAGAGAAAAAGCTCCGGGAGTTTCAGTTCTATTACAATCAGGAACGAGTTCACGCATCACTTGGCGGAAATACACTGGCCGAAGTCGCCGGGGAACCTACAGCGAGCTCGGCGCGAATTGTTGATTTCTGTTGGCAGACATATTGCCGAGGGCTGGTTCAGCTACCGCTCGCGGCATAATTAGTAATTCGAGACGCTCACTCCACAGAATAGAATACACAGAATACGCGAGCGATTGAGGAAATACGTATCAAAATGATCGAAAGCAATAAGAAAATAAGGGCAGATCACATTCTCGCCCGAGTTATTCCTAGTCGATTTCGGTCCGTCCCGTTGTTCGCTCGATGATTGTAATGAATCCGCGATACTCACCGATCTTAAAAAAGATGCTGCCCTTTCTCCGGTGGTGGCATCATGTGTCTAGAGAAACGCTCCGCGCTGACCTGATTGCCGGCCTGACCGGTGCAGCACTTGTGTTACCCCAAGGAGTCGCTTTCGCGACGATTGCCGGCATGCCGCCCGAGTATGGCCTCTATGCGAGCATGGTTCCCGCTATCGTTGCCGCTTTATTCGGATCCTCCTGGCATCTCGTATCGGGACCCACGACGGCCGCCTCGATCGTTATGTATTCGGCATTGAGTACGCATGCCGTTCCAGGCAGTGAGCAATACATTGCACTAGCTATTACACTTGCGTTTATGGTCGGTGTGATCCAGTTTGCCATGGGGCTCGGCAGACTCGGAGCACTGGTTAATTTCATATCACATTCAGTGATTGTTGGATTCACGGCGGGGGCGGCAATCCTGATCGCAACTAAACAAGCCGAGAACTTTTTTGGCTTGGAGATACCATCTGGAGAGCACTTCTACGAGACTCTGTCCTATTTGTGGTATCACTGGCGAGATTTCCACCCATTTGTTTCTCTAGTGGCAATAGTGACGCTCGGGTCTGGGATTGTTGTCAAGCGATTGTGGCCGAAGTTTCCAGCCATGATTGCTGCGCTAATTATTGGAAGTTTAACCGCCGTGTTCCTCAATTATATACTCGGTGAACCCACATCCGGCATTCACATGGTCGGTGCGCTACCACAACGGCTGCCACCATTGTCGTCTCCTGTTTTCTCGGTTGGGATATTCAGAGAATTAGCACCTGTTGCACTTGCGATGACTCTTTTTGCTTTAACAGAAGCGGTTTCCATCGCCCGCTCAATATCCATGCGTTCTGGCCAGCCAATTGAAGGCAATCAGGAATTTATTGGGCAGGGCCTGTCGAATATTGCGGGAAGCTTTTTCTCCGCCTATGTCGCGACAGGCTCGTTTAATAGGAGTGGGGCGAATTACGATGCGGGGGCCAGAACACCGCTCGCCGCAGTGTTCGCAGGTATCCTACTTATAGTAATAGTATTGTTAGTTGCTCCGCTCGCCGACTACTTGCCTCACGCAGCAATGGCTGGCCTTTTATTCCTAGTCGCTTGGCGTCTGATTGATTTTCATCACATTAAGACAATTATTCGAGCCGACCGTAAAGAAACGGTGGTCATGGCTGTCACGTTTTTTGGAACATTATTTCTGGAGTTAGAGTTCGCAATTTTGTTGGGGGTTATGCTGTCTCTCATGATTTATTTGAGACAAACGTCGAAACCACGGGTTTTACCCCGGGTGCCGGATCCTAACTCGCCACATCGCAAGTTTACATCCAGCGTTACTCTACCTGAATGTCCACAACTTAAAATGATACGCATAGACGACTCGTTATATTTTGGCGCAGTGGCATACGTACGCGAGATGTTTCGTCGCTTTCGAGAGCATTATCCGGAACAAAAGCATCTTCTTCTGCTTACAAAAGGAATAAACCATGTTGATATCGCTGGTGCCGAATTGTTGCTGGATGAGGCCATTGCCCGACGTCAAGTCGGAGGTGAACTGTATCTCTATCGACTAAAGGACAGCGCGAGCGACGTATTGGAACGTGGTGGATACATGGAAAAACTCAATAGAAAAAATATGTATGATTCGAAAGAAGACGCAATTCACAGCATATTTAATAGACTCGACAAAACAATATGCAAACGTTGTGATAAGAGAATTTTTCAGGAATGTCAGTCTGTTAATCCAGATGAACCCTCTTAGATGTGCGGTGTGTCTTGCCATCGCACCCGCAGATTAACTCCCGAACTGAGTAAAGCCCAGTTTAGTGATAAATGGCCGAAAGCAGGGGGGCATGATTTCTATCTGTGATTCGTACGGGTCTGATCATTGTGGTTTTATCCCGTCTCGCCCTCACCGCAGGCCTGCGCCTGTCAGCGAGCCGGTGGCTGATCAAAAGTCGGTCGGGGATTTTGTTGGCACGTTCAGGCGTGGTCACACTGCCACGTTCCTCCCGGGTCTCGAAGTTGTTCCAATGACTCAAGAACGGCGCGTAGAACGCGGTTTCGTAGCGCTCCAGGGTGTGGCTGGTACCAAAGAAGTGCCCGGTGGGCCCTACCTCCTTGATCGCGTCGAAGGCCAGATCCTCAGTGCTCGTCGTTATTGGCCAGGATTCTCGATCATCTCGAACATCGTGCTCAATCGCCGCGATCAGTCCCGCATCCAGTCCGGGCCCCGCTGCTGGCCACCAAACCGGATCGATCTTAATTCAATACGAATGCAGGGAGGCGATGCTTTTTAAAGGCACATCGGATGCCCACGTCCAAAGGACATCGCTAGTGACGTTTGCCAATAACCCGAACCTAAATCGTCTTCGGTGCAACGTACACTCACCGAGAATCAGTATCCCACTGATGCTGCGGCCGGGCATCCCAAACTACCAGTGTTCTGATTCACGATAGTCTCCTTTGCCGGGCGGCACCGCGCGATTGTGGTAGGATGCGGTCCG
>JAOTYS010000667.1 GCA_029861795.1 Gammaproteobacteria bacterium
CAAAACGACCTGAGATTTGCGCGCTAGGCGTTGCGGCACCCATCACCGGGGACTCGGTGTCCATGATCAATATCGACTGGCAATTCTCTATTAACGAGGTGTCGCAACAGCTCGGACTTAAGGCACTTCACGTCGTAAACGACTTTACCGCACTCGCATACGCGCTTCCCCACCTCGAGGAAAAAGACCGCGTTCAGATCGGATCCGGACAACCAAAGCGCGGTGCGGTCCTAGCGGTTCTCGGACCTGGAACCGGATTTGGCATGTCCGCTCTGATACCGATTGATGATGGCTGGGAAGCGATCGCAGGGGAAGGCGGTCATAGCACTATGCCTGCATCCACAGAGGAGGAATGGCAAATAATCAGTGCGTCAATCCAACGTTTTGGCCACTGCTCTGTCGAAAGAATCTTGTCCGGGCCGGGATTGCTTGATCTCTTCGAGATCCTCAGTGAACAAATCGGGCAAAGGCGAAGGCCATCGACACCGAGCGAAGTAACAGAGCTCGCTCGCTCCGGTCACACAGTCGCGATGAAAGCTATGATGTGTTTCTTTTCGATGGTGGGCACGGTCGCAGGCAATCTAGCACTTACTCTTGGGGCGCTTGGCGGGGTCTACATTGGTGGCGGCATTATTCCATCGGAACAAGAGCTATTCGCACGTTCGGGATTCAGAGCAAAATTCGAAGATAAAGGGCGCTATCGGGACTACATGAGCCGCATACCCACCTATCTGATCACAGCCGAGAATCCTACGCTGCTTGGCCTAAAGGCGGTGATCGAAGCGCACGAATAGCCTAGTGAGAGATCCATATGGGACGACGGCGACAGCATTCTTAGCATCGATAATGAGTTTATTGTTGATGAATTGTTGCTAGATGCAGCGAACAACGAAAATGTCGCCACAATATTTCGGCTACTCATCCTAACTTTCGATCTCGTTTATTGAAGCAAAGATTGCGTGGTCCCTGTATCCACTGCGCAAGATGTTAGCACTTAACTGAAAGAGACTTTATGACCAACGAAAAAATTGAGATCCATCGGGGATTGAAGGGCATCTATTTCGATCGCTCACCCACAACATTTATTGACGGTCGCGCAGGAGAACTCCTATACCGCGGCTACTCGATTCATGACCTTGCCCAGTATTCGACCTTCGAGGAGACCGCCTTTTTACTACTAAACGGCGAGCTGCCGAATCAGGCAGAGTTCGACCGTTTTGACCAAGAATTGAAGGCAGCCCGAACTTTGCCTACAGCCATCTATGACATCATCGCCGCAATCAAAGACGCCCACCCCATGGACGTGTTACGCACGGCCGTGTCAGCCCTGGCGGCGTTCGATCCAGAAGTGATGGACAACACAACTGCGGCAACTTTACGAAAAGGAATCCGCCTGACTTCTAAGGTGCCCACTATCATTACCGCACACCACCGCATGCGGAATGGTCACGATCCCGTGGCGCCGAATTCGGACATGGGGCACGCGGCAAATTTTCTGTATATGTTAAAGGGCGAGGAGCCGAGTGCGGATGCAGCGAAGCTGATGGACACCGACATGGTGCTACACGCCGAGCATGGCTCCAACGCTTCATCGTTTACAGCCCGAGTAGTGACTGGCACGGACGCCAATTTACACGCTGCAATCACCGCGGCAATTGCCGCTCTGTCTGGTCCTGCCCACGGTGGGGCAGCAGAGAACGTGATGCGAATGGCACAAGAAGTCGGCGATCCTGGCAACGCAGCGGATTACGTCAAGCGTAAACGCAAGAATCGCGAAGCAGTGATAGGATTCGGCCATCGTGTGTATCGCGCCGAGGATCCCCGCGCCCGTCACATGCGCGACGGCGTCGAGCGGCTGTCACGAGAGATAGGTCAGCCACACTGGTACGAAATCTTGCAAGCTCTGGTGGAGGCGATGAAGCCCTACGCCCGCCACGGTGTTAATGTAAATGTCGACTTCTATGCAGGAGTTGTTTATTTCCTGCACGGTATTCCCGAGGATCTATTCGTACCGATATTCGCTGTAGGCCGCGTCCCAGGGTGGACCGTTCAGGTTCTAGAACAAATGGAAAACAATATCTTGATCCGTCCCCTCACCCATTACACCGGACCTGAACTACGCGAGTATGTTCCCATCGATAATCGCTAGCTGAATAGAACCCCTTGCTACTGGAAAACTGGCGATTCAGATCACTGCAGTCACACAAAAATGAGAATAGATAGGGTCAAAATCTTGACGGCGAACCAATTCGCGCCGTGAGCCGCAGCATGGACATCGGTCATTTCCTCTGCTTGTCATTCCGGAAGCTTGTCCCCGTGAAAACGGGGAGCGAGTAGCGCTTATCCGGAATCCAGGAGTTTCAATAATTTACTGGATGCCGGATAACGCCTCCGGCGTTTCCGGCATGACGATAGTGAGTTTATGCGACAGCAGTGGATTCAGTTAGCACGCAAAACGCGTCGCGTGCTATCAACAATTCTTCATTTGTGGG
>JAOTYS010000159.1 GCA_029861795.1 Gammaproteobacteria bacterium
TCCACTTTGGTAGCACCTTCCTTCCCAGGGACCAGGAGATTTTGGCCAACATAGATCAAGCCACGGCTGCCTAACCCGTTCGAATGGATTAATGCTTTGCAGTCAACCCTAAATGCACGCGCGATATCACAGGCGGTATCGCCCTTGCGCACAGTATATGTGCCGCCAGTGAGCTCAGGTGTGACTTCTGATGTTGACGCCACTTTGGTAGCACCTTCCTTCCCAGGGACCAGGAGATTTTGGCCAACATAGATCAGGCCACGGCTGTTTAACCCGTTCGCGTGGATTAATGCTTTGCAGTCAACCCTAAACGCACGCGCGATATCACAGGCGGTATCGCCCTTGCGCACAGTATATGTGCCGCCAGTAAGCTCAGGTACTGCACCGGGAACCGACGCTACCGTGGTCTTAGCGCCGTCCTTGCCGGGAATGAATAGCTTTTGGCCAACCCGGATTAATGCGCGCTTGCCTAACGCATTAGCATTGATGATGTCGCTACACTTGACCTGGAATGCCTGAGCGATACCACAGGCCGTGTCCCCTTTGCGGACCTTATAGTTGCCGCCTGCAAACTCCAATTTCTCGCCCGGCAGCTTATCGAGCTTCGCAGTTTGTACCGCGCGACCCCCATCAAGCACCGGCAGTTTAAGCTGATAGCCTTTGGGCACCAGCCTCCAGCCGTTCCAGACATAACGAGTTAGCCCAGGATTGAACACCTTAAGCTGTTCCTCTGATACCGAAAACACCTCTCTGATTCGCTTAACTGAGGTATCTCGTTTTAGCACCACGATATCGTAGCGAAGTGGGGGATCGTCGTTGATATTCCCAAAATAACGCTCGGCGTTGCGGGCCACATACCGAGCCGCGAGGAAGCTCGCATAGAAATTTCGCACAGCCGTTCGAAAGCTCCGCGACTTATATTTCCTCAAGACCTGTATATAGTCCGGACCCACCTCGTTGATGGCACGGCGCATACCGGCAACACCATAATTGTATGAGGTGATTACAAACGGATTGAGACGCCCTGAAGTCACATGTGGGTCTTTGGCTTTAGCTACGGCGGTAAGGACTTCCGTGGCCTCCCGTAAATACCGCGCGGCCGCCCACGTCGCAGCCTGGGGATCCAAGCGTTCGTCCATTGTCGCGCTAAGCTGTAACCCAAGGGTCCGCGCTGTACGCGGCATGATCTGCCACAAACCAGCAGCGCCAACCCGAGAATAGGCTTTTGGGTTATAGGCAGACTCAACAAACGGTAGGTATTGAATGTCCGACGGCAAATCGCTTTTCTTCAACACATCTTGAACCAGCGATCGATAAGTACCGTAACGTTGAAGTGCCTGGGCAAATCGATCACGGTTGCCCTGTTGACAACGCACATTTTTTGCCGCCGTGCGGATCTCTGAAACCTTCCTATTCGGAAACAATCCCAACAGATGACGCTCCTCAGCCGACCATTTGGTCTGCCCGCTCTCGAGCTTCGACGCTATCTGTTGGAGTGTCGTTCGGATCTTGGTACGACGCTTTTCTATGCTGCTCGCACTACCTCGCCGTTTGCAGGTCGCGGTGGTGTCCAACACAACGTAGACCCGTTCAGGCACTGCGGAATCGTGAAATACAACCTGGTCCGTGCGCCACGTGCGAAACACCTCTATCCAGAAATCAATGCGTCGGCGCAGTTCATTAGGGCACGGAAAGGTATCATCACACTTAAGTGCGTGGGTCTCGAGCATGTGGTGAGCTGGAGCAGCCAAAGGGAGCAACATCAGTGACGAGCCCACTACTAGGCAAATAATGGTCCACAGGCTGGACCGGGGGAAGCCAGCAGGTGTCTGGTATCGATTAATCGTTATACCCTTTGCTAAGGACCAGGATCTTCGATTTCGCACACTTGTACCTGGGACCGGCATCCTATTCATACTTGCCCTCGCTGACAACCAAGATCAGACCAGCCACACATTTCTAATGCTAGATGACCAGCGTGTGTCACACAGCCGCCGATACCCCCATCCGATCGAAACCGGCTCATAAAAAGCTATAGCAGACGTATCAGGCTAAAGCCACTCAGCTTTGGGCCTTCGATCATTTTAATGCCCACCCCAAACGGCAGTCGAAGGCAAGCTGCCGCAGGCATCCGAGGAAATGCAGCCATCTCCACAAGTCGGCCAGGGAGCGCCGCTGCCCCAGTATCGGCAGCACCCGTTTCTGGCTATCTGACTAAGATACCCGTCGTGGTGGACGAACCCAGGCGGTGACCACTCGCTACTTAATAGAAAAGCCCGTGAGATAGTTATCAATTAGCTCGTCGGCGACTTCGTTCACCGACGCTTTACCCGCCACTCCCAGTTTTTGGGTGAGGCTCAAGATACAGATACCGTGGACCCCGCTCCACAGTGCTTGCGCCGCCAAACTAATGCTCTTGCGTGAACGTCTACCAGCGAACGGTCTGATCAGCTCCTGTACCAAGCCAAACATGCGATCAACCTTAGAAAGGAAACGGTCCGGCAAGCTCTCACCCTGGGGTAAACCATGTTCAAATACCGCTCTCCAGCGATTCCTATGCTCGGTAGCGAACCCGATATACGCACGCCCTAACGCGCGCAACGCAACTCTAGACTGTGCGTGGCCCACCACAGCATCCTTTAACTTATGAAATAACTCATCTAAGGTCTGCTCATTCACCTGAATAACCAAATCATCTAGATTGCGAAACACCATGTATAAACTACCCACGGTATAATCAATTTCCGCAGCGACCTTACGCGCGGTCAGGCCACCAAGACCTTCGCTCGCTATGATCTGCGATGCCGCCTGTATTGCCATCTGACGAATCTGTTCGCGGCTATGTTCGTTACGCCTGCCCATGCTGACTGCTCATATCAAACTTAAGTATTTCCTCTAACTAACTGATTATGAGTCTATTTTATAATATTATTGAACAATGATCAATTAATTGCTAATAATTTAAACGTCGTTTAATGACTGTAGATAAATAGTCATCATGCGTTTACCGGGGTTCAAAACCGAACTCTTACGGCACAGCTACCGCTGACAAAACTTGCTACACCAAGCGATGATCGAAAAAATACAGGCACCAAACCAGTTCTCCCTGCTTGGGCAGAAGCGTTTTCGCCCGTTTTTTCTCACACAATTTCTTGGCGCATTCAATGACAACTCATTCAAAAACGCGCTCATTATTGTTGTTGCCTACCAACTATACGATGCAACAAATGGAAATTCCGATACCTTGGTCAACTTGAGTTTTGGACTCTTTATCCTGCCGTTCTTTCTATTTTCAGCCACAGCAGGACAACTAGCCGATAAGTATGAAAAATCAGGTCTAATACGCAGGATCAAAGCGCTTGAGGTTTTCATCATGTGTGTCGGCGCTGTGGGTTTCTATTTGAACAACGTTCCATTGTTGTTAATCGTACTTTTTCTCATGGGTAGCCAGTCAACCTTCTTTGGCCCAATCAAATATGGAATTCTGCCTCAGGTACTAACTCGCGACGAGCTGGTAGGCGGAAACGCTCTCGTAGAGACTGGCACCTTCGTAGCGATCCTGTTAGGCATGATCGTCAGTGGCGTCATCATGGGAACAGGACCATTTAGCCGCTTAGGAATATCTGTAGCAATTGTATTTGTCGCAGTTGCCGGGTGGCTCACAAGTCGCCGAATACCCAAGGCAAGCGCTGCAGACCCCGACCTCACTGTCAATCTGAACTTCTTCAGCGAAACAATTCGACTGATAAAGTATGCCAAGCAAGACAGGACAATTTTCCTTTCAATCCTTGGCGTGTCTTGGTTCTGGTTCTACGGGACCTTGTTCCTAGCTCAGTTGCCAAGCTATGCCAAGCAGTATCTCGGCGGTAATGAGCAAGTCTTTGTATTTCTTGTGGCGGCCTTTACTGTAGGCATAGGCGCGGGCTCATTGCTGTGTGAACGCATGTCCGCCAAGCGCTTGGAAATCGGCCTGGTGCCCTTCGGCTCTATCGGCATGACGCTATTCGCCGTGGACCTGGCGTTCGCCCACCCTACACTAAGCAACACTGACATTGAACTCGCAGGCTTAACCGCCTTTCTAGATAACTCAGAAAACTGGCATGTCCTGGTTGACTTGGTTTTGATCTCTCTCTTCGCCGGCTTCTATATCGTGCCGCTCTACGCATTCATTCAAAACCGTAGCGACCCGGCCCATAGATCCCGAATCATCGCAGCCAACAACGTGCTAAACGCGTTGTTCATGGTATTAGCTGCGCTAATCGCCATTGGGTTGCTGAGGGCGGGCTTAACTATCCCCCAGTTGTTTCTGACGGTCTCTCTGATGAACGCGGCAGTGGCCTTGTTCATATACAAGTTGGTGCCAGAATTCCTCATGCGGCTGATTATCTGGCTTTTGGTTCACACTATTTACAGGCTGGAGGAACAAGGCATCGAAAACATCCCTGACAAAGGACCTGCAGTGCTTGTCTGCAATCATGTGAGTTTTGTGGACGCCTTGATCATTGCCTCTGCCTGCCGCCGACCGGTGCGATTCGTTATGGACCACAACATCTTTAAGCTCCCTGTTCTCAATTTTGTATTCCGTACCGGGGGTACCATTCCCATCGCATCAGCCAAGAAAAATCCCGAGGTGCTGGATAGAGCATTTGACCAGATCGCAAGCGCGCTAGAACAAGGAGAGATTGTGTGTATCTTCCCCGAAGGGAAAATCACGTCCGACGGCAAAATGAACCCATTTCGCTCGGGCATCGAGCGCATCGTCGAGCGCACTCCTGTTCCGGTCATTCCTTTGGCTCTTCGTGGTCTATGGGGCAGCTTATTTAGCCGCCACGGAGGCGCCGCAATGCGCGGTTTGCCACGGCGACTGTGGGCAAGGATAGTGCTTGCCGCCGCGCCCGGCGTTCCCCCTCAGCAGGTGTCTGCAGTGATGCTTGAGAATACCGTTGCCACACTACGTGGTGAATGGGCATGAAGTACACGGGATATGGCGATGGCGGATCGGTTTGAGCCAGAACTCGTGCGCACGCTGCGACGCGATCGTCAACACGGATCCAGCGCGCTTGCCCAACGTACTCTGACAGATCTCGCCGATCTGATCCGTAACACACACCTATCTACTGCATCGACACTACGCGGTAGATTGTTCGACATTGCTGACCAGATTGCTGCTGCCAGGCCATCCATGGCAACGATTGTGAATCAAATGGCCTGGTGGAAAGCAACGCTTGAGGATTTTAATGAGGATGATTTGTTGGGCTTTCGTAGCCATGCCCTGGCAGCCATTGAACGGCTACAATGTCAATCACAACAGGCAGTATATAGTGCCGCACACAACATGAGCCTCGAGCTCGGTCCCGACCAGGTCGTGATGACTATAAGCCTAAGTTCTACGGTAGTGAGGACATTTGAATTTCTAGCGCCCAGAATATCCGCCATTGTCACTGAATCCCGACCCCCAGGAGAAGGACGTACACTCGTGGAACAACTGTCTAAGCTCGGTATTACGACTGACTTCATCACCGATGCACAGATGGGCCACTTCATATCCAGCGCCACCGCTGCCATCGTAGGGGCTGACACGGTCGCCGTCGACGGCTCTATACTCAACAAGTCGGGCACATACCTCCTTGCGCTCGCTGCGCGCGAGTATCGCGTGCCTTTCTATGCATGCTTCGAAAGCTTCAAGCTATCCAAGGCGTCCCCTGAAAAAATATCTTTGGAGCCACACACCCCCGACGAATTTGACCCTCCAAAGCTGCCGCATGTCACCGCCCACAACATCTACTTTGAGCTAACCCCGGCTAAACTTGTAACTGCATGGATTACCGAGCACGGTGTGTTCAAAGACTTTAGACAGTTACCGTTATCGTCATCGCCGGCGCGACAGTGACGCAAATAAAAGATGCCCAAACCGAGGACTATGGCAGACAAAGCGTCGCAGACCGGCATGGCGACCACTACGTTTAACGCTTGTGGGCAGTGCTCCTGATCCGTCGAGTAAACAACCAAGATTTAGCACATGAACCAAAAGCAAGACGCGCGACTGACCACGGGATCCAATCGTGCCGCCAGAGCATGGCCAGAGAATCCCATCTATTTGCTGGCGCAACAAATAGGCGCTCTGGCGACTACTACGGTGGAGTTAGACGGACGAGCGGTCAAGGCACTGACACGTACTTGGAACGAACTACAATCGAATCCAAGTATCGATCAAACCTTGCGCGGCCATATCGAGCGCATTAACAAAATCGTAACAGATCGGACCCAGGCCCAACGCGAACAACGCAAGCGCCACCGCGTTGAGATAGAAGAGATGTTGGGCAACCTGGAATCGGCCTTGGAACAGGGCCAGCTACAGCAAAGCCTCTCGCTCCACCAAAGGCTTGAACAACGTTTACATGAATTCCGCAACCTGAATCAGAAACAGCAGCTCGCTATTTCATCAAGAATAAACACCGCTGGAGCTAGGCTTCGGGAGCTTAAAGATTGGCGACGCTGGGGCACCGATCAGGCACGACTGGAGCTGATCGAGTATGTCCAACCACTGCTTGAGTCCAACGTGTCTCCTCCCGAGATTGCGAGACAGATCCGCAAGGCCCGGGAGGCCTGGAAAAAGTTGGATCGCTCCGCCGGACCTGCCCGCAAAAGTTTGTGGTCACGTTTCGACAAGGCCTGCACTGCAGCCTACCAACCATGCACGGAATATTTCGCCGAACTCGCCGCTACCCGACGACTTAACTTTGAAAAGCGCGCTGCCCTATGTGAACGTTTAGAAAACTATTTTGGCTCTACAGACTGGACGCAACCAGACTGGCGCGCCGCCGATAAGTTGGTGAGGCAAAGCATACAACACTGGCGCCGGCGAGATCCGATAGATCGTAACCACAAAAAGAATCTTGATCGAAGATTCAATGAGATCATTGAACAGTTTTCATTCCATTTGGATAGAGAGCGCGAACGCAATCTCAAGAAACGGAAAAAACTCATCGCGAATGCACAGACACTTGCAGCAGGCGGGAACTTGGACACAGCGATTCAAAACATCAAAGCACTCCAAGATCAATGGCAGCCCACTGTGCTATGCCCTGCGAAGACGGAAGAACAATTGTGGCTGCAATTTCGAACGGCGTGTGATGCGGTGTATGACCAACGCAGAAAACAGAGAGCCGCGGAGAACCAAGAGTATGAAGCCAATCTCAAAAACAAGCTTTCGCTATGCGAAGAGCTAGAAAAGCTAGTTACATCGAACCACCCATTACTTGCGTCTAAAGCACATCTAAGCCAAATCAAAGTGGACTGGGGTGCTATCGGTAATGTGCCAAGAAAGTCCGCTGCGATGATTGAACGACGTTTCAAGAAGGCCTGCGATAAATTCGAAAAAGCCTACGATGCCTTGGCCATCAAACGATATCAGGATCAGCTCGATATCCTAAGAATGAAATCCGATCTTTGTCTTGCGGTCGAAAATATCATTGCTGTTAAGGATCGATCTATCGCAGATAAGACCATTATTGATTGCCAGCAGAGATGGGCGCAGTTATCGCAATGCGCTCCATCCACAGAAGACCAGATTCGCAAGCGCTTCGATATGGCGCAATGCGCGGCTACGGAAAAACCTGAAATTATCTCGATGGAGCAACGTCTACGAAATCGATCTATGCTAGAAGAACTTTGTCTTCGTATGGAAATACTCGCAGAAATCGATTCTCCACCTGACGCCGCCCAGACTCGGTTACAACTGCAAGTGCAACGGTTGTCCGAAGCAATGAAAGGGCATAAACACAAGCAAGAAACCAGTGCGGCCAACAACTGTAACGAAATCGAACGCGAATTCTATCTGTGTGGACCCGCCACCATTGAACACACCGAAAAAATCGTGACGCGCTTTCGCCGCGCGCGCGACGCGTTCTACGCAAAAGAGCAAACCTGAATCCGACGAAGTGCCAACCTACCATCCGCCTCCCCCTCCACCACCACCACCGCCGCCGGACGACCCACCACCACCGACCCCAGAACTTGAACCCGACGCGTGAGCAGAGGACCCTATTGCGGAAGTCAGTGAGCTGCCCAGACTAGAACTAAATTGCGCAGGACTAAGCACGTCTGTGTGTGCACCCTGATACCACGCCGGTCTATAGTCGTTGCCACCGGCCGCAGCTCCCGCCAACACACCGGCAAAGCGTTGAGACCACTGCTGCTCGACCCCCAAAGCCAAGGCATAGGGCAATAATTCTTCGAATAGCTGAGGTGTTCTTTCCGGCGGGTTCAGCAAATCAAGTCTGTCCTTTTCAGCAAGCTCCAGATACATCTTAAGACCTTCGATCTTATCCATGACTTTTCTGCCTAACCGTGTAGGCGCCTTGAGCAACTGGTAGAAAAAGACATTGACTGCGAGCAATCCCAGAAGTACCGCGAAAGACCATCCTGGCAACTGCTGACTAAACACAGCCATTGCTATCAGTTCGAAAGATGAAAAAACCAAGGCAATCAGAATACTCCGCTGCATCCATAACAACACCACGGCACCCGTCCAGATAGTCAGCCAGACAGTAAGAAAAATCATTGCGAAGCCATCCGCACCTGCAGCAATACCACTACCGATCACGGCTACCGCAGACAATGTTATTCCTGGAATTAGGTAACCACGGTTAGCGAAGAAATAAACCCTCTGATACTCTGCCCGAAGCGTTTTCTTCAAGACCTTGATGGCGTCCGAAACTCGCTTGTGATTACGTCGCACGAGCTCTAAGGAATTACCCCCTGCGAACAGCTTCGCCAACACCCTAGTCTCGCCTCGAGACAGCTCATCCCTGTGCCCATCGTTCCGTTTACTGAGTCGGTATTTTCTGTCCTCCTGCTCGATCATCACATGACCTTTAACAGCACCGTTTATCAGTGCCGCAGTGAACGCGCCATGGTCAAAACCCATCCTCATGACAAACCGGGCCGCCGCAGGTGATAATTCTTGTGGGGGAGCGTAGGCTGGCACAATTACACCGCCGGGCGGGTCACGTCCGACTTTAAACCAAATCACAAAGTAATAAATCATCACACTTACAAAGCCGACTACACCGGTAGCCATTCCTAAGTTATCACGCACAAAGTATTTCGCCTTGTCCGCCGTCGACGGCTCCTCCACGTGACCCTTGGGCCATGACACCGCAATAGTCAAACCCTCCTTGGGCCGAAGCGGTGCAGTGGTGCTGAATCTCGCTACGCCTTCGTCATCCACGCCGGCGGAGTACGCAGCACCCTGCAGACCGCTTACCCCGGTATAACCTTCGACCTCTA
>JAOTYS010000668.1 GCA_029861795.1 Gammaproteobacteria bacterium
AGAAGGCCGTAACGAATTCCAGACCAGGGGGATACACCATCAAAGCCCTGTCACCTGGTTTGGTACGTCGTTGAATTGATCCTGCGATCGCGCGCGCCCGCTGATCCAACTCCCCAAAAGTTAACGTGGTTTTTACACCATCCTCGGCACAGTAAGTGTAGACGAGTTGATCTGGGCATGCGGTAGCCCAGTTTACCAAAAGCTCCACCAATGTTTTTGCCGGCAAATTGGGGCTAGCAAACGCATCCTCAGTCACATTGGTAGCGTTAACTCTAGTTTTGATCATCTGCGTTCCTGCGTAAGTAGTCGCCACATGACCTGGTATTCCACTTACCCTAGCCGTCCTAATGACAACAACTACGTTAGCTGCGATTCAAGTTGTACACTCTCCGTAACGGGGTTCGCAAAAACCTCGCTAAATCGTAGACACGTTTTGTATCTCGTGACTTTACCTAAACTTATCAAAAAAGCTAGCTATGAAATATATTGGGTTGTGAGCGAATAAATTGGGAGGCGATAGTATAAACCAAATCAAAGAATGAGCAACATGCAAGCACTTTGGATATATAGGTCGATTGGGGCAAATTGTTAAGAATGCCTGTGACCGATATTCAATTTGAAATCAACTGAGGCGCGAATCCCCAAAAAAGGGGGTGTTACGTGTTGCCCCTGTTTATGTTTAGTCTCAGTTTCTGGTTGGGTATGGAGCTAAACTGATAAATAGACTGTTGGCTTAGCATTAAGGCGATTTCGGAGTGGTTGTCAAGAGGCCAAATAGACTATGCCTAGCTCATGGCTGTCTCAAGTCCCGCTAGATCCAGGTATTCGTGTTAATCTGGTGTGCCTCCCACATGCCGGGGGCGGTGCTGCGATGTTTCACAAGTGGAAGCGGTTGCTTCCTGATCAAATTGCTGCCGTCCCTATCCAGTTACCTGGGCGCGAGAATCGGCTTTCAGACACCCCAGTAGAATTTCTTGAGCAATCTGTAAGAGCAATTGCTGAAGAGATTGTCCAATCACCGATGCCCCGGATTGCCATCTTTGGTCATAGCATGGGAGCGCTAATCGGATATGAACTCTGCCAGCTATTGTCCCGTGAATATGAACAGCCGCCAATCCTGTTAATTGCCACAGGATGCCGCGCACCTCATCTGCCGGTTTGCAGACCGGAAGTTCATTTGATGCCGGATGACGAACTGATCAGCACCTTGAATTCGAGATACGGCGGATTTTCGACGAATGCTCTAGAGCAAGCAGAGTTGCTCAAATGCATGTTACCTGCAATTCGTGCTGACATGACACTCGTCGAAACGTATCAATACCAAGATCAAGATCCGCTGTCCGTTCCGATACTGGCACTGGGTGGAACCAGCGATCATGCAGTTTCCTTGGTGGATTTAGCGGCTTGGCGGCAACATACAAATTCTGATCTTACTCAGCGACAATTTCCGGGTGGTCACTTCTTCATTGAATCCGCGCGTGAAGCGGTTTTGAAGACTGTGGTCCGACGACTCGATTCATTGATATGCGAACAATAGAAAGCTGAGACACATCGACGATGAGCATAGATCAATGCGATTGGCCGCGATCTTGTAACCCATTGACACCGCAAGACGGAGACGTTCACGTTTGGTGCATTTCACTTATTGCCACGTCTTCCGATTATGAGGATCTCTTTTCCATTTTGTCGCCAGACGAGCAAGAAAGAGCACGGCGATATCGATTTGACAAGGATCGTCACCGTTTCGTCTCTTGCAGGGGCCGGGTTCGTATGATCCTAGCGAGCTATCTAGACGAGTCAGCCAATCTGATTCAATTCGAGTACAGCAGTTTCGGTAAGCCTTCTCTCGCCGGGCCATGGGCTGATTCAAAACTAGAGTTTAATGTTAGTAACTCTGGCGAAATCGGCTTGTTTGCAATATCGAACGGAAGGCAACTGGGCGTCGACATTGAACACATCAGGCCACTTTCCGACTTGTGGGGATTTGCGAAACGATACTTCGCCGAGCCGGAGTGCAAAGTATTAGAAAACAGTGACGAGGACCAACTACTTCTGCGATTCTTCGAGTGCTGGACTCGGAAAGAGGCCATCTTAAAAGCGACGGGAAACGGCCTGCAAATCTCTCCCGAAAGACTCGTCGTTACTCTTGGCAAACAACCGCCAGCGTTGGTGTCATCGTCAGATCCACGGCTAAATTGCATTGAATCATGGTGGCTTCATGCGATGCAGCCAACCTCAAAGTACGTGGCCGCTTTGGCGTTACCGAGCGGTGCAGCAACGATTAACAAATGGCAGTGGAACATCTAGCCAACGACAGCTTAGAGTGTCCAGCCTTTGCGGTACTCTTTGTGGATCAGCGCTTGGGCTTCTGCTGAATTTGTAACTTTCAAACTCTCCGAATCCCACTGAATTGTCTTTCCACTGCGGTAACTGACAACACCTAACAACACGGATTCAGTAAGTGCGCCCGAATACCCGAAATTACAAGT
>JAOTYS010000669.1 GCA_029861795.1 Gammaproteobacteria bacterium
ATATACACCTGGGAAAGGGGGCTGCCGACACGGAACGCCAGAAGGAGCTGGACCTTGTTGCATGTCTCCGGCATCATCGCGACTCTGCGGAATCTCTGATCCTCGTGGGCGATATTTTCGACTACTTCATCGAATACCGAAATCTGCTACCTAAAGGTTTTTCCCGCTTTCAAGGAATGCTTGCCGAATGGAATGATCATGGAATACCCATCACCTACTTCGTCGGCAACAACGATCCATGGCACATTGATTATTTCAAGACCGAATACGATGTGTCGGTCGTAATGGATGACCGGGTACTACAACTGGATGGCCATGCCGCATACATAACGCACGGAGATGGCTTGGGCCGAGGTTGGAGCAAGTACAAGATCTTGAAGCCGATTCTTCGAAATAGGCTTCCCGTATTTCTCTACCGAACGTTGTTACCTGGCGATGTTGGAATTGGCATCGCGAAATTTGCCAAGCGGGTGTTCTCAAATGACAGGATCAATCCCGCAACAATCACTCAATTGCGGCAGTATGCGGAAGGGATCTTGCGCGATGATGCAGTCTCGAACGTGGTAATGGGGCATTCGCACTATCCAGAGGTCTGCGAATTCGAGGGCGGAAAATATATTAACACTGGATCCTGGCACCACAATAGAACGTTTGGAATTGCCGACGGGCACGGAATTCGCCTTATGGAATGGACCAACGGGGAAGCCCGTCCATTCGTCTCTAAAGTAGAGCCAAGCCATGCGTCCAAATAGGCGTTTTTCGCCAAGTCTACCTAAACCCTTCTCCACGTGAGCGATTGGCCCTACTCTGACCAGGAATTAGAGCAATATTTCGAGGACACGCAGTCCAGACGCTCGGATGCTGCCAATAACCAGGACAAAAAACCTGGCCGAGAATTTCCTCCATGGATGAGGAAGTTAATGGGCGAAGATCTCGACGATCCGCGGAAGAGACAAGCATTCCGTCTCCTTTCCGGAATCTTCGTGGGTGGGTTCATTTGTTTCCTCATTCTTGCCGTCTACTTCGCATCGTTTGCAGGAGAACTCCCGAACTTCGAGCAACTTGACAATCCCAGTCTGCAACTGGCAACGGTTGCATATACGGCTGACGGAGTTGAACTACAGCGCTACGCGCTACAGAATCGATCGTGGGTCGAGTATGAGGACATTTCGCCAAGCGTAATCAATGCGCTGGTTTCGACTGAAGACCATCGATTCCACCAACACTCCGGAATTGACGTCGTGCGAACGCTTGCTATACCGTATCACGTTTTGAGACGAGATCCGCAGGGCGGTTCGACGATTACTCAGCAATTGGCCCGTAATCTCTATAACGATCAAATCGGGCGGGAGCGAACCGTCAAACGGAAGCTGAAGGAAATGATCACGGCTGTGCAGCTTGAACGTCGATACACAAAGCGCGAAGTGATCGAGATGTACTTGAACACGGTCGAGTTCGCCAACAACGCTTACGGTATTGACGCAGCGGCAAGAACATTCTTCTCAAAAACACCGAGTCAACTCGATACTCTTGAAGCTGCTACGCTGGTCGGCTTGCTCAAGGCTCTTACGTACTACAACCCCATTCGTAACCCTGAGAACAGCCAGAGACGACGCAACGTTGTCTTGTCTCAAATGGTAAAGCGCGGTGTTCTTGACAATAGTTATTATCAGGCATCGAAAGAGCTTCCGGTCGTTACTAACTATCGCTCTTCGGACATAACGTCGGGTCTTGCACCCTACTTCGCAGAGCATGTGCGCAATGTCGGCGTTGAATGGGCTAACCAAAACGGTTACGACTTCTATGTTGACGGCTTGGTAATCTATACGACGCTTGATTCGAAGCTGCAGCTGGAGGCAGAGAAAGCAGTCGCCAAAAGAAGTGAGGAACTCCAGAAAGTTGTCGACTTCGAGTGGAGCCGAGCCGGTGGCTATGCCATAGGATCAACGACTGAACCGTACGTGGAAAGAACAGGCTACGAGCCGTTTGCTCATTATTGGAAAGCGAACAGAGAGTATCTCCTCAGTTTTATCAGGGAATCCAGTCACTTCAGACAAATGAGGAGGAGCGGCCTTAGCGATCGTGTTATCCTCGACTCCCTCGAACAGAACGTTGCCTTTATGGACTCTCTAAGGTCCGAGAAGACAAGATTAGAGGCGGGCCTGGTCTCTGTCGATCCGCGAACGGGGGACGTGAAAGCGTGGGTTGGCGGCCGAGATTTGTCGACAGATTGGTTCGACCACGTGTCGCTTGCCAAACGGCAACCTGGCTCCACGTTCAAACCGTTTGTCTACACAGCGGCAATCGACAACGGGTACTCACCTTATCACATGTTGAGGGATACTACCTTTCTTTGGACGGACGGACTAGGAAACGAGTGGAGTCCAACTAACTCAGGAGACGATCCAGGTACAGGTGAACTCGTGACTCTCCGGGAAGGGCTTGTGAAATCAAAGAATACGATTACCGGGCAGCTCGTCCTTAT
>JAOTYS010000670.1 GCA_029861795.1 Gammaproteobacteria bacterium
CGAGATCCGTACTGGAAGTGAGCTTGCCGTCATGGGCTCTCCCAAGGCAGTCGAGGAATTCGCGCGACAATTCGCGCTGGAGATCAAGCCTGAGATGGAGTCATTTGCTGAGACACTGAGCGCCAGCAGCGCGGGCATTTCCGAGGTCGTGATTCCGCCGGACTCGGACTTGATCGGCAAGTCGTTGGGGGAGATTCGACTGCGCAGGCAATACGGGGCCACTGTTCTGGCGGTGTATCGTGTTGACAGCGTGATCGACGTAGACCTTCCAAACATTGTTCTTCAGGCTGGGGACACCTTGGTACTGCACAGCCGCTGGCGCGATCTGACGCAGATCGCCAAGAATCCGAACTTTGTTGTTGTCACCGATTTTCCCAGAGAGGACACTCGACCGGACAAACTCAAACATGCTGCGGTGTTTTTTGCGATTGCGCTGGGTCTTATCCTGTTTACGGATATGCGCTTATCGATCGCTCTACTGACCGGCGCGGTGGGCATGATTCTTACAGGGGTGTTGACTATAGACGAAGCCTACGGCGTGGTTAGTTGGCGCACGGTGTTCTTGCTGGCGAGCCTCATACCCCTGGGGGAAGCCGTAGAGACGACTGGCACTGCGGCGTGGATCGCTCAACAGACGCTAAGTGTTCTGGATAATGTGCCGACTTGGGTGTTGCAATTGGTGATCGCAGCGCTGGCAACTGGCTTTACTTTAGTCATCTCCAATGTTGGGGCGACCGTGTTACTGGTGCCCATTGCGATCAATATCGCCATAGCGGTGGGTGCGAATCCCGCTGTGTTCGCTCTTACCGTGGCACTGGCGACTTCCAATTCTTTTCTTATCCCCACTCATCAGGTTAACGCATTGATCATGGGGCCCGGTGGTTACCGTGTGGTGGACTTTATGCGTGCCGGGGGCATCATGACGGTGATATTCCTGGGTGTCATGATGTTGGTCTTGAATATCCTATATTGACGTTTGTCCGTTAGTTGAATTCGGCGGAGAATCGTGCGCAAGGGATGTCGTCGGCAACCGACGTGCTACGGGACGCGCCGTCTGCTAAGTCATCGCCTTGCGTTCGGCGATAATGCTGTCAAGCTCCTGCTTGAGCCGAGGCAGGATCTCATCATACTTAAAGGCCCCCAGTTTCTCGCCAAGCCGTTTTAGATTCACATAGCGTGGACCGCACCAAAGCCCTAGGTCAGCGTCGTCGGTCTCTCCTGGGCCGTTAACTCGACAACCCATTATCGCGATGGTTATTGCATGTTCTTGTGCATAATTAGTCATATCCTTGACTTGATGGGCTAGATCGATAAACGCTTCATTTTCAACTCTAGAGCAGCTCGGGCAGCTAATGATGTTGAGGCTGTCGCTACCGAAGTCCACTACGCTGCGCACGCGACCGGCGGCGATGTCTCTTAGAATGTCGTGTCCCGCTTTGACTTCATCGTGCTTGCGTTCATTGGGTAGCGTGAGTGAGACACGTATGGTATCGCCGATCCCTCGGCTAACAAGCTGTTCAAAAGCAATCCTTGTCTTGATGACGCCGTCTGGCGGTAGGCCTGCCTCGGTGACTCCAAGGTGTAAGGGCACCTCAGGCCGAGCTTCGGCGAAACGCCCATTCGCCTCAATCACTTTTCTCGGGTCTGAGTCTTTAAGGGACACGCAGTAACGAGTAAATCCCAGGGAGTCCAGCAGCTCGCAGTGCTCATGAGCACTTTCCAGCATGGGTGAAATCGAGTCTTCTTTGGGAAACTTTGCTAACTTTGCCGGATCAACCGACCCGCAATTGACCCCCACTCTGAGAGCGCAGTCATTTTCGCCGGCGACGTCGACCAGTAGCCGCACTTTGTCTTGCCACGGTTTCTGTCGTTCATGGTGGTACAGGTGACCGGGGTTATAACGAATTTTGTCAACGTTAGGTGCGACTTGAGCTGCGAGGCGGTAATTTTCTTGCAGGTCTACAGACAGGTTGGCGTCAGTCCGGCTACGGATCTCGGCAAGCGCGGAGGCGTCTTTTTTGTTGTCCACCGCGATTCTGACTACGCCGGCACCGGCTTCAGCCAATCGATTGGCCTGGGTGGCCGTCCGCTCGATGTCCTGCGTGTGGGTAGCGCACATGCTCTGAACCACAATTGGCTGACCACAGCCGATGGTGACGGAGCCGATTTTAACGGGGCGGGTCGGATTTCGAGGTAGTTCCACTGTGGTTACTAGCGACGGCTTAGTCTTATAGTTTAGTCCGAGGAGATCATTGGCGCGTGTATTGATCGCGTACGGTAGCGCCTAGGAGATGCTCATATGATGAACTTGACTCAGGCTGTTTCTGATACAGCGTAAAGTACTCATTTGATTGCTTAGTTGCAATCCCATAAAGGGTGGGCATCCCATTGCTGCTGTTACAATTCCTGCTCATGTCCATACGCTCTCAGTTACTCCATATACTTAGTGACCGCCAGATTCATTCTGGCGTTGATCTGAGC
>JAOTYS010000161.1 GCA_029861795.1 Gammaproteobacteria bacterium
TGATGAGGTGTTTCTCGCGACCACTGCCGGCGGAATCATGCCGGTCAATCGGATCGACGACCGACACCTCAATAGTGGCCGACCGGGCCCGCTGACCACCCGACTCAGGGAGCTCTATTGGAAGAAGCACGAACAGGGTTGGCACGCTACACCGATCGACTACGGAAACTGAGGCCGAGGTGACGAATGAGCGGGCACCGTATTAGGCATCGTTACCCTCGGGGCCGATGCGATAAGACCAATGAACAACGGCAACCTGTTCACGTCTGATTTCAAGGAGGCGCCGTATTGGTGGGAGGCTGCACCACGCCCCGAACTCCCCCAGCTACCATTGCCGAAACGAGTGGATGTACTAGTCATTGGTTCCGGCTACACCGGATTGAGTGCCGCCTTACAAACCGCTCGCGGGGGACGGGAAACCCTAGTGCTGGACGCCGAAGATGCAGGGTGGGGTTGCAGCAGCCGCAATGGTGGTCAGGTCAGCACCAGCATTAAGCTCACTTTGGGGGAGCTCGCCGCGAAGTACGGACACGATCATGCATTCCGTATGGTTCAAGAGGGACACAAAGCCCTCGCCTATATCGCGGACTTCATCCAATCGGAGAATATCGATTGTGATTGGGAGCGTGTCGGACGCTTTCACGCGGCCCACAATTCGAAACAGTACGAGGTCCTAGCAAAAAGGGTAGCCAGCCAACCCAAGGGACTGGAAGTCGAAGCCCATATGGTGCCGAGATCAGAACAGCGACAAGAAATTGGAACCGACGCATATTATGGTGGTTGCGTCTATCCTGCCCACGCGGCGTTGCATCCGGGTCGTTATCACTTGGCTCTGCTCGACTTGGTATCCGCAGCCGGTGCAACCGTACACGCTAGATGTAGAGTCAATCACATCGAGCGCAACGGTAAGGACTTCAATATCACGACATCGAATGGAGTACTGCAAGCTCGGGACGTGATTGTAGCGACAAACGGCTATACCGACGCTGTATCTTCTTGGCAACGAAGAAGGGTCATACCTATCGGTAGCTATATCATCGCCACTGAGCCGATAGGCTCTAATCTCATGTCGACATTAATGCCAAAGGCTCGCGTGCTCAGTGATACCCGCAAGCTAGTTTACTACTACCGCTCTTCGCCGGACCGAAAACGCATACTGTTTGGTGGACGGGTAGCGCTCAAAGAAACTAATCCGCGCGTCAGCGCGCCACGACTTCACAGCTCGATGTGCGAGATCTTCCCAGAGCTCACGACCACGCGCATTACTCATTCGTGGGTGGGTTTTGTGGCCTACACCTTCGACACCATGCCACACACCGGCGTCAAAAATGGCATCCACTACGCCATGGGATATTGCGGATCAGGCGTGTCGTTGGGAAGTTACTTCGGTATGCGCTTAGGGCAACGTGTGCTCAGCACTTCGGAGGGACGGACGGCGCTGGATGATGTGCCGTTCCCTACACGGCCTCTGTACACCGGCAATCCTTGGTTTCTGGCGCCTTCTATCTTGTATTATCGTATGCGTGATCGAATGAATATTTAAAGTAGCCAGTCAAACTAGTATTGAAGCTTCGGGCTCACTCTGTTGAGTAAAGGTTTGCCGGCGATAAAACGCTCCATATTGCGAAACACTAAATCGAGGGTACGTGGGGTATAGGCCTCCTCGTCGTCTGAGGAACTATGGGGTGTGATGATTAGATTCGGCGTATTCCACAGGGGCGATGAGCGCGGGTGCGGCTCGGGATTGAGCACGTCCACTATCGCACTCAACTCACCTCGCTCCAGTCTTTTGCATAGCGCATCATAGTCGACAAGATCCGCCCTACTATAGTTCACCAGGCCTGAGCCACGCTTCATCAGTGCCAGCTCCCGGGATCCTAACAAGTGATGGGTATCACTGGTGTGCGGCGCAGTCATCAGCACGAAGTCCGCGCGGGGCAGAAGTTTCTTCAATGCGCCAGGGCGATGCATCTCATCGACATAACGGTGTGGCCTGCCACTACGACGCACACCCATCACATGTAACCCAACGCTCTTGGCCCAACGTGCCACATCACCCCCAATGTGTCCTACGCCGATAATGAGCAGGCGCTTACCCTCGAGGCTTGTGTTGTAGCATTGAACCCAACGTCGCTTACGTTGGTTGGTGACCATCTCCGGCACGCGGTTATTCAGCATCATTATCGCCATTGATGCGTATTCCGTAGCGCGTTGACCATGCACGCCGCGACTATTAGTGAGAACCGCCCCCTTAGGCAACCAGTCCAGCGGCATTAAATGGTTTACACCCGCGCCGTGGGCATGAATCCAACGCAGGCGAGGTGCGCGCTGCGATAAGTTTTCCCGATCCAGGTTCCAACCGAAGAGAACGTCTGCCGTCTTCAATTGGGAATCCAAATCCGAACCATCGTAGCCGATCGTCACGCGAACTTGTTTTTCCATGCCGGGTCTACGATTTAAGGCGCCTTTCATGCGTGCTCTAGTGACTTCGAAGACGTGGCCGAGTTCGCTAGTATTGTCTACATGCAAATGCACTTTGTGTGAGTATTTTCTTGCCATCTTTTGAGAGCTTCTATTGGAGGACTGTAACGGTTGCGTTTCTGAAATCTAGAAAGCGACTGTAGCACACACTCGGAGTCACGCAGCCCGACACTTTCGCGCCACCGCCGTGGGCACCTCTCGCGCTGTCATCCGAGGTGGTACGGGAGTTGACCCAATGGCGCGACTCCAGCATCATAGATTCGTGCCGATTTTTGTTGGTCGAGGGAGATTCACATGGCCATAGCAGCAGATTTATTCGAGCCAAAACATTATTCTGATGTCCGTCTCCCCCTGTTGGAGGCGAAGACGCTGCCCACCTGGTGCTACACCTCGCAAGAGTTTTATCAGCGCGAAGTGGAGCGCCTATTCATGCGCATGTGGAATTTCATCGGTCGTGAAGACGAGATTCCGAACCCGGGCGACTATCTCACTACCGATATCTGCGGGGAATCGGTAGTCGTCATCCGCGATCAAGAGAACAGAATCCAAGCATTCGCCAACACCTGCCGGCATCGCGGAACGCGTCTGCTTAGTGGGAGCGGACACTGCCGCGCCATCATCTGCCCATATCATGCATGGACTTATGCCCTGGACGGAAAGCTGGTGGGAACACCCGGCATGGAAAAGACCGAGCATTTTGATCCAGCGGACAACGGTCTCATCCCAATTCGACTGGAAACTTGGGCGGGATTCATATTCGTCAACTTCTCATCAAAATCCTGCAGCCTGATGGAGCACTTGGGGGACTTGCCGCAACAGTTTGCCTCTTACAATTTCTCTGACGTTGTGTGCGTGCGTCGTACGGAGTATGACCTAGCGTGTAACTGGAAGATCTACATCGAAAACGCCATGGAGGACTATCACACACCGACGGTCCACCGCACATCCATCGGCCGCCAAGTAACCACTCGGGTAGAGACCGAAGGACAATGGGATGCCATTCACATGGAAAGCGAAAGAAGCATCGCTGTGCTGCCTGAAGACAACTCGTCGCTTCCTCATATTTCCGGACTCACCGGCAAGCCCGCGACCGGCACGTTTTTCACTGTGATCTACCCGGCCACCTTTTTCGCCACCACCCAAGATTGCATGTGGTGGCTGCAAGCGCTGCCGCGAGGACCCGAGAGCTGCACAATCGCTGTCGGCTCCTGCTTTCCCAAAGATACTGTCGCGCGTCCCGACTTCGAGCACGAGGTGAAGAAGTATTACACCCGTTGGGATAAATCGTTGCCAGAAGACAACGCCATCTCCGAGCGGCAACAGGCAGGGCTACATTCCAAATTCAGCCAGCCGGGCAGGCTCTCTTGGCACGAACCCATTGTCCATGCTATCGCCAACTGGGTGTTGGATCATACACTCGAGCAGGGGTAGCTTTTGCCTACTCGTATCAGCAGCGCCTTTCTGCGATAAAGTCCAATACAGTCGCACCTAGAAGGTGCTCCTACAAACTTAATCGGATTCCCCGTAGGAGCAGCATCTTGCTTCGGACGTTGTTTTAAGGATCGTCGCACATGGAAAGTCTCCTATGATCTGATGATCTTACCGCAAGAGCAGCATCTTGCTGCGATGACGTCCAACACGGTCGCACATGGAAAGTCTCTGATGATCTATTCCCCGCGTACGCCTAAAGGCGTACCTACAGAACACACGATCGTCGTAGGTTCGCCTTCAGCGAACGCTTGGATGTCGCACCTGGAAGGTGCTCCTACAATATATTGTATTGGGATCGTCGCACTTGGAACGTGCTGTTACAAGACAAGCGCGGGCAAATCAAGTCGTTCCTGGAATTGCCTGATAGAACCCGTTGGCACTGACTAGATGTATCGAAGTATCAAACAGCTCACTGAGTCGGTCATCGGTGAGAATTTGCTTCTTGTCTCCTTGTGCCATCACCTCACCATCTTTTAATAGCACGACCCAGGCAACTTCTGGAGGTATTTCGTGCAAATGATGAGTAACCAAAATCACAGTCCTGCCCTCTCGCATCAACCGACGCACGATATCGAGATATTTGAACGTACCGTTTAGGTCCAGACCCGTTGTTGGCTCGTCCAGGATGAGGGTCTGTGGTTTGTTTATCAGCGCCCGGCCCAATAGACATCGCCGTTGCTGTCCAGTAGACATCTCGGCAAACAATTTATCCTCAAGCTCCGCACTGTCCAATGTCGCCATAACCTCCCGCGCATGCTGTCTCGCCCCCGCGCTAAAACGTTGGTGCTTATAGACTCCGATACTTGAATAGTAGCCGGACAGTACCACCTCGATACCGCGCACGTGACCTGCGTAATGTTCTTGTAGATCGTGGGACACAATACCCAAGCGAGAACGCAATTCCCAAACATTCCACCTGTCTTGTCCAAAGATACGAACATACGAGGAGTCACTGTGGACAGGATAAAGCTCACGCGACAGTAGTTTAAGTAGAGTAGTCTTCCCCGCGCCGTTCGGCCCGACGATGGCGGTGTTCTTACCCTGCTCGATCTCCAGGGTAAGACTCTCAAACACCTTGGTATCACCGCGATATACGCAAGCGTTCTTTATCTCAATGATCTTATCAGTAGAGGCCATTTGAGTCGGATTGTTAATCGATTCCTGAAAGTTGCTCCTGAAAGTTGCTCCTGTAATCTGCTCCCCGTGTACGCCTAAATGCGTACCTACAGGATACACGATCGTTGTAGGTTCGCCCTTCAGCCGAACAACCTATTTGCGCCTAAAGATCACCTACCAGCGGTATCGCTAGGTATCAAAGCCATTGTAGGTTCGCCTTCAGGCGAACGATTAATCGTCGCATCTAGAAGGTGCTCCTACAATCCGCCCTGCTTCTCGTTAAGTTGGCTCCGATAATTTGACAGCCTTTTCCTCGACACGTCTTTGATGTCGTGCCACGTCGATTACAAAGCGCGTATGTGCACCGCTACCGACCACTTCCAATGGATCGCGCACTTCTGCATCAAACGTTACTCGACGGCGATCGATCTCGCGAACGGTTACGGTGATGTCTACCGATTGTCCCATCGGCGTCGCACCCAGGTGGTCTATTTCAACACGAACACCAACCGAGCTCTCTCCTTCACCGAGGTGCTCTTGAATCAATCTCAAACAGGCGTATTCGATATCGCGCACCATGGAGGGTGTACTGTAGGTGCGTAGATCTTCACCGAGAAAACTTATGGCTCTCCCATTGTCGATCGCTATGTGTTCGGTTCGCGAAATACCCACTACCAAGCTGTCCTTCATAACTACTATTTCCTTATGCCTTTCGCATCACAACTGCCGCGGCCATCAAGCCGATTGTGCTCTTCGGCGAGCCTAAAGGGATCTCGTGTCCAACCCTCACCCGCAGGCACCACATCTATGTGTGAATTGAATGCAAACACCGGCCCCGGAACATTTCGGAAGCAGCCCACCACATTGGCCCGGCCTGCCATGAACTCGCTCAAGTTCGCATCAAGCCCAATACCTTCAGTTCCTGCATGAGAAACTGTGCCGCTTCGATCTCTTGCCCTGGAGGATTCTCAGTGTTGAAGCCTACTAGCCGCTCAAGCCGAGCAATCATTTTGGGGAGATCTGGAGACACGGTGACCGACCTCTAAAGCAACGCCTGATAGGTAAGCGCTCGCAACTCCCGGCGCAAGGGATAAGTGGAGGATGGGAATAATTGCGTCAAAAAAATGACAGTCATGTCTTCCAGTGGATCTACCCAAAATACGGTACTGGCTGCCCCGCCCCAATGGTACTCGCCCGGCGACCCTATTACTTGTGCCTTGGCAGGATCCAACATCACGGCAAAACCTAGGCCGAATCCAATGCCTTCGAAAGAAGTTTCATTGAAAGTGGGTTGACCCATGTCCGCCAGATCTCCCGGCAGATGATTGCAAGTCATATACTCCACAGTCTTACGACCCAGCAATCGAACACCATCAAGCTCTCCCTTGCGACGCAGCATCTCGGTAAAACGAAAATAATCGCCTACGGTCGACATCAGACCACCGCCCCCAGAAAACGTGGTCACGTCACTTGCAAACGCACTCGTCCCCGGGGCCTCTAGTAGTTTCAGACCACCTTCCTTTTTCGGCATGTACATGGCTGCAAAACGTTCGACCTTATCTGATGGCACTTGAAAGTCGGTATCGAACATACCTAGTGGTTCAAGAATGCGTTGGCGCATGAACTGATCGAACGGCTGACCCGAGACCTGCTCCACCAGATGACCTAATACGTCGGTGGAGACACCATAACCCCACCTCTCACCGGGGTGAAACACTAACGGCAGTTGACACAGCCGCTGCACCACGTCTGCTAGCGGGCCGTCGTTTGGATGAAAGTCCGTGTTGTTCTCGTTGTACAATGTGGAGACCGGACTGCCGTTGATGAAACCATACGCCAGCCCGGAGGTGTGGGTGAGCAGATGATGAATGGTGATGGTTTGTCGCGCAGGCTCAGTGCGCATCGCATCACCCTCGCCCGATATATAGACTCGCATATCGGCGAAGGCAGGAATATAGCGAGAGACAGCGTCGTCAAGTTGAAACAACCCCTCTTCATACAGCATCATGACCGCAACCGACGTGATTGGCTTGGTCATGGAATAAATGCGGAAGATAGTATCTTCCTCTACCGGTTGACCTGCCTCGATGTCTCGTTCACCGCAGGCCTCTAGAAACACAACCTCACCGTGTCGTGCCACCAGAGTGAGCATGCCGGGGAGTTTCTCAGCAGTGAGATAGCGCTGCATCCAGGGCTTAATGTGACCGAGGCGTTCGCAACAAAGTCCAACGTCCTCGGGAGTCGCCGTCAGCGCCATGAGAGAGCAACAAAAAGCGACTTAGTGATCTCGGAACAACGTACCGTAACCTGGCACCTTGTCGTCGATACCGGCAAGACGCAGACAATGCCACATCATGGCCTGGTTGCTGGAGATCGCTGGCTTGCCGAGCGCTTGCTCTATCTGATCAATAACTTCAATTGTGCGCAAGGCGCCACAACTGATGAACACGGCATCAGCGTCGGGCCGATCAATCGCTTGAGCAAACTCAAGCAGAAAATCTGGTGCGACTCGAACCATCTCTTCATCAAAGCGTAAGTTCATGCCCTGGATGTCGAGCACATCGAATCCGCAATTTCGCAGATACTTCTCCTCCGCCACATTGATTTCGTCAAGGTATGGCGTACCCACCACAATCTTGCGGGCGCCAACCGCGCGCAGCCCCGTAATCACACCGGTCAATAGTGTGGTGGCTTTGCTGTTGGGCGCGCCGCGCTGTAGTTGAGCGATTACATTCTCCTCGCCCATGACCACGGTCCCTGAAGTACACGCATAGCAGACCACGTCCACGCGGTCTTCCGGCATGATCAATGCCGCTGCGTCCGCTAGCGCGTCCAACTGCGCTGCCAAGTTCTCTACATTCACCTCACGCCCCATGACCACCCGGGTGAAGTGCACACCTACGCCTTCCGGCGCCATGAGCGGCATTTCTTCTTCAATATTACGTTCCGTCGCGATCAATACGAAACCAATGCGCGAACGCCAAACACGTCCACGGTCGAAACGCACCGCCCATGATTTTGACTGAAATGCCGGAGCAGAAACTGCCATAGCTCACCCCACAGTAGTGAAAGTCGGTACCACAGAAAACGGCTCTAATTTAGCATAAGTGGTGGTCATCCCGAGCGTCAGCAATCATCAGCGCCTTAGGTGTCAGGGACTGATCTCAAGTTTCCCGATTGACGTACTTGCCCCACAGATATTCGGGCAGCTTCCATAGAAGCCCATAACCTCCGATCACGACCGTAACGGCAAGCCATAGAAAGCCCTTGTCGCCCAGCCATATAACATCAAAACCATAGAGCACCACGACCACAGCCATTAACAGAAAGAAAGGGCCCGTCAGATAACAATGGCGTCGACCGCAGCGCCGAGCATTCAACAGGCAGGCCACCCCCATCCACACTAGCGCTACGGACCAAATCGAAACTTTGATGGGGGCGCTCAAAAAGGCGCCAATAATGAGTCCGGCGGTCGGCAGACCCCAGGCAACTGCGTAGCTGCGATGATCACTGACCCAATCTTTGCGCTGACAGACCTCCGTCATGCGCAACACCCTGCGTCGCCTCTGCCATTAACACGGCTTTGTTGAATCGGCGGGCAGGGGACAGTTCCATATGAACAATAGACGCAACAGTCACCTTTGAGCGGTTTCAGTAGGGCACCACAGTGCTCACAGTCGTAAAAATACTGACATGCATCGGTGGGCATGATCTCTGTTTTCTGATGGCCACAGTGGGGACAAGTGAGTGTTGATTCCCGTTGAATATCAGTCACGTTCTTTTTGTCTTCATGATGCTGTAAAGCGTGATGCCCACAAACAGGGCGAGCGCAGGCAGTAATATGTAATCGAGAAAACCAAAGGCTGCTGAAAGCCCCACTGACCCAAGCAGTACTGCGAGTACCGGAGTAAAGCAGCAGATTGCGGCAATGATCGTACCAACGATACCAACTTTGAGAAGCCCTTTGTCGGCCATTACTATTCAGCCCTATTCGATGCGACTACCTCAGACATGTAGCCGGGCTTGGCACACCGTTTGATGGTTGCTACTGGGCGCTGCTTTGATTGCTCTGTCCACATTCTCATCTCACTGGACGGTGTTAGTATAGGAGAAATGGACGACCACGTGTTTAGCGA
>JAOTYS010000160.1 GCA_029861795.1 Gammaproteobacteria bacterium
TTATATCCCGCTCAGCGGCGTCAAAAGAGACATCATCGATTGCAAGCAGTCCCCCAAAACGCATGGTTAGGTGTTCGACCTGCAACAGAGCGGTCATGCTCTCGCAACTCCAGCGTTTGCCTGATCCGTCATGTGCTTTACTGTCACTTGCTCTTGGGCATGAGCCGAATAGTTGGTTCCCGATGTGCCAGCAGGCCGCGCGGTCTCCATACCATGATCGCGACCATCGCGGCGCCAAAAGCCAACATGCGGTACTGCTGCAACTCGCGAAAGAATTCTGGAAGACCAATCAGCAAGATGGCAGCGAACACCACACCAATCTGGCTCCCCATGCCACCCAGCACCACAATTGCGAGGATGATGGCAGATTCAATAAAGGTGAAACTCTCGGGGCTGATGAAGCCCTGACGGGTTGCGAAGAACGACCCCCCAAACCCGCCGAACATCGCGCCAATAGCAAAGGCTGTGAGTTTGGTGTTGCGTGGATTAATGCCAAGACTGCGGCAGGCCACTTCGTCTTCGCGCAAGGCTTCCCAGGCTCGCCCGACCGGTAACTTACGTATGCGCAGTGTGAACGCATTGGTCAACAGCGCCAGAATCAATATCAAGTAATAGAGAAAGATAATACGGTCGATCGGCGAATACGTCAGATCGAAGAAACTGTGAAATGTCTCTGTGCCTTCCGGCGCGCTGCGAGTAAGGGGCAACCCAAAGAATGTCGGTCTCGGAATACCGGAGATGCCGTCGGGTCCGTTGGTAAACTCGTACCAGTTGAGCAGGATGACACGTACCATCTCGCCAAACCCGAGGGTCACGATGGCAAGATAATCGCCCCTGAGACGCAGCACCGGAAATCCCAGAATAATTCCAGCGAACGCCGACATTATTCCGGCGAACGGCAAACAGATCCAAAACCCCATATCAAAATATTGGGCAAGCAACGCGTAGCTATACGCACCCACCGCATAGAACGCGACGTAGCCCAGGTCCAAAAGCCCAGCAAGACCCACCACGATATTGAGGCCCCAACCGAGCATGATGTAAGTCACGACTAAGATTGCGATATCAAGAAGTCTGCGATCGGCAGCCGGAAGAAAAGGAAAAATGATAGCAAGCCCTAACAGTATGGGACCGACGAAACGCGCCGACTGCTGCACTCTAGCGCCGACCCGATCCATCACATCTGCGCGTTGTTCGCCTGCCGCAGTCGGCTGTTGATGCCAAAGGATCCATGCCGCCCGCGCAGCAAGCCCCAAGGCAAAGAGCATAATTAGCCAGTTCACCACAGCACTGCCGAACAGCAACAAGCGTACGTACTGTGGTTGGGTGATTAAGATAACAATTCCGATGACTGCAATCGGAAGCGCGACGACCAACACCAGTAGCGGGCGCTGCTCACGCAGCAAGACCACCCCCATGCGACCGAAGAATGCAAGTACCGTTGCGGTAACTACAGCCCCGAAACGCTGGATGATACTTAGCCCGCCGGGAACGTCTTCGATCTTAAATCCGAGTAGCCCGAAGCACAGCGCAAACACCACCGCGGCGATCGCAGCAGCCTCCTTAAGCACCTTAGGTATATCGAGGCCGGTGTGTAAGATGACTGTTGTCTGGGTGACGGCCACTGGAAGTCTACACCTTCTCAATATCGGGTTTGCCTAGCAATCCGGTAGGACGAAATATCAAAACCAGTACTAATATCGAGAACGCTGCCACGTCCTTGTATTCCACGGTAAAGTATCCCGACCAGAACGCCTCGATGAGTCCAATCAACAGCCCACCCAGCATGGCCCCCGGTAAAGACCCGATCCCACCCAATACCGCTGCGGTAAAGGCCTTAATCCCCGCGAGGAATCCAATGTAGAAATCGATCACCCCGTAGTTGACCAAGAACATCAGCCCCGCTACCGAAGCGAGGGATGCTCCCATGACGAAAGTTAGAGATATCGTGCGGTCGACATTGATCCCGATAAGCGAAGCCATCCCAAGATCCTGTTGACATGCTCGCTGCGCGCGGCCCAGTGCCGTACGATTGATCAACACGGTAAACCCCACCATCAGACAGATGGTCAGTACAATGATCAAAATCTGTAGATAGCTCAAGGTAACTGTGAACGGACCATCTTGCAGGAACTGCAATCCACCCTTTACAACAGGCTGTAGTGGCTTAATACGAGCGCCTTGTAGTAATTGGACGTAGTTCTGCAAAAATATCGACATTCCTATCGCTGTAATCAACGCTGCTAATCTAGGGGAATGACGCAGCGGACGGTAGGCGACGCGCTCCAACGCCCAACCGTACACCGAGGTAAGCAACATGGTGACAATCAGGACAATGATCAACGCAAGTGGTGCCCAACCCAAGCCCGTGAGCCCTAGTATCAGAAACGTAATGATCGACACAAAGGCGCCGATCATGAACAACTCGCCGTGGGCAAAATTGATCATTCCGATAATGCCGTAGACCATCGTATAACCGATGGCGATCAACCCATAGATCATGCCTAGGGTGGCACCATTAATTAGCTGCTGAAGAAAGTAGCCCATCTATACGGCCTCAATATGGCAAGCGGGCCAAGCTCAACGGCTGATACTTAGGCACAGCTCAATGCCCGCCGCTTCATTCGCCCTGTTCAAGATTTGGACTAGGTGCAACACCGCCGAGTTGCTCAGCCTTGTCATCGGCTTGTTGTATCACCCTTCACGCCTAGGTTTTACCATTTTCCACGCATCGCTGCACCGTGAGACGTCCACACGGTCCCCTCTTCATTGTTATGACCGGCCGCAGCGGCCTGTTTGCTAGCCAGAATTAGCCATCGTGTAGCTGAACGGGATGATATCCGGGGCCGACGACGGGAGGATACTTAGGTAGGATCGTTTGATCGACGTCGGAGCGGAAGGTCTTGCTGTAGGTTGCGATGACGTGCTGATCGGTGGCGCCTAGCAGCCGTAACTCAACGCGATAATCGCGATTAGCCTCTATCCCTTCGACAGGCGGTGTACGGAAAACATACTGCGTCCGCCCCCATTCGGCAGTCTGCCGAATCACCAACGGTTTGCCGCCACTTGGATTTTCAAATACCGATTCAATAATTGTGCCATCGGGGATACGACGCACCGGCTTGGCAACGAATCCATAATCGGCTTGCGCCAGGCGATAATTGAAGATGAACCCGCCACCCATGAATTCCAGATAGGGTTTGTCGTCGCTGTCTTCTGCACACGCAACCAAGAAGACTATCGCCAGCAATGCCAGTCTCTTGGTCGGCCGCATGCATTCAGCATACCGCGCTTATCGTTAAGGTACCAATACGAATCTCCGCACTAGTAAATGGCTCACGCTGCCCGTGACACCGGCGCCCGATCATAGCCCAGCACCGGAGCAAGCCACCTTTCCACCTCTTCTACCGTCATTCCTTTGCGACGCGCATAATCCTCAATCTGATCCCTTTGCACTTTGCTCACGCCAAAATATCGACTCTCGGGATGCGAGAAATACAAACCGCTCACTGTGGATGCCGGTTGCATGGCAAAGTTGTCGGTCAACCTGACACCTATACTCTTCTCAGCATCCAACAGGTCGAACAGGATTCCCTTTTCAGTGTGATCCGGACAAGCGGGGTACCCGGGTGCAGGGCGGATCCCAAGATATTTCTCTCTTATCAGCGCAGCATTATCAAGACTCTCATCCGGTGTGTAGGCCCAGAACTCTTTGCGTACTCGCTCGTGCATACGCTCGGCCAAAGCCTCCGCCAGTCGGTCCGCCAGCGCTTTCGCCATGATGGCGCTGTAGTCATCATTGTTGCGTTCGAATTCAGCAGCGATTGTATCAACCCCAAAACCAGCAGTAACAGCGAATGCACCGAGGTAATCGACCGCACCACTTTGAGTCGGCGCGAGAAAATCCGCGAGTGCGAGATTCTTGCGTCCCCGGTCACGCACCAACTGCTGACGCAAGGTATGAAACACTGCCAGACAGGAATCCTCTTGTTCGCCTGCGTAGACCTCGATGTCATCGGACGCTGTGCTTGCAGCGGGCCAAAATCCGATTACCGCGCGCGCCGTGAACCATCTGTTATCGACAATTTGCCCTAGCATTCGCTCCGCGTCTTGAAACAGATCTCTGGCTGCCTGCCCCACTTTGTCGTCGTCTAGGATTCGAGGATATACGCCGGCGAGATCCCAAGTACGAAAGAATGGTGTCCAATCGATGTAATCGACGAGGTCCGCCAAATCATACTCATCGAACACCTTTAAACCGGTAAATGTAGGTACCGGCGGAACATACCCTTCCCAGTCGATCACAAAACGGTTGGCGCGCGCTTCTAGAAGACTTGCATGTTTGGCATTGTTGCGCTGCGCGGCGCGTTGACTGCGAATCTCCTCATATTCACCTCGGATGGTATCTGCAAACGCATCGCGATGTTGGCCCACCAACTTAGTCACCACCCCAACTGCTCGTGATGCATCGGGGACATACACCACGCTACCACTGTAATGCGGCTCTATCTTGACCGCCGTATGGACACGACTTGTGGTCGCCCCGCCGATCAACAAAGGCAGCTTGAAATTTTGCCGCTCCATTTCGGAAGCCACATGACACATCTCCTCCAGGCTTGGGGTAATGAGTCCCGACACACCGATGATATCGGCATTTTGGCTACGCGCCGTTTCAAGAATCTTAGCGCTTGGCACCATCACGCCCAGATCGATCACCTCATAGTTATTACAACGCAGCACAACGCCAACAATATTCTTGCCGATATCGTGCACATCCCCCTTTGCAGTGGCGAGCACGACTTTTCCCGCGTTCTTTCTTGTGCCGTTTTGTTCTCTGTCAGCCTCCATGAACGGCTCGAGATGCACGACAGCCTTTTTCATCACCCGCGCGCTCTTGACCACTTGCGGCAAAAACATCTTGCCCGAACCGAATAAGTCGCCGACGACATTCATGCCATCCATTAACGGTCCTTCGATCACATCCAAAGGACGTCGTGCATCGACACGCGCTTGTTCCGTGTCCTCAATAATGTACTCATCGATGCCATGCACCAGTGCGTGAACCAGCCGCTGTTCTACACTCAGCTGCCGCCAGCCTAAATCTTCTGTCTTAACGCGCGCCTCGCCTTTAACATTGTCGGCAAGCTCGAGTAAGCGCTCGGTGGCGTCAGGTCTACGATCGAATACCACGTCCTCGATCCGTGTCTTGAGCTCCGGTGCAATATCTTCATATACCGGTAACTTACCCGCATTGACGATGGCCATATCGAGGCCCGCTTCGATGGCATGGTAGAGAAAAGCCGAATGCATCGCCTCGCGAAGCGCATTATTGCCCCGGAAAGAAAACGACAAATTGGACACGCCGCCCGACACTCTGACGTGCGGAAGTTTCTGCTTGATCAACCGAGTCGCCTCGATGAACGCCTTGGCGTATTGATTGTGCGCTTCGATGCCGGTGGCGACGGCAAATATATTGGGATCGAAAACAATATCCTCTGGCAGAAAACCCACTTCCTCAACCAGACTACGATAAGCGCGTTCACAGATTTGAAACTTGCGTTCTACGGTTTCCGCCTGACCCTGCTCATCGAAGGCCATCACCACAACAGCCGCGCCATAGCGCTTAACCAACCTGGCGTGCTTGAGAAATAGATCTTCCCCTTCCTTCAGGCTGATGGAGTTTACAAATCCTTTGCCCTGGACACATTTGAGCCCAGCCTCGATCACTGACCACTTCGACGAATCAATCATCACCGGGACACGGCTGATGTCAGGTTCGGCGGCAATCAAATTAAGAAAACGCTGCATAGCAGCTTCCGAGTCCAACATGCCTTCATCCATATTGACGTCGAGGATCTGGGCACCGTTTTCTACCTGCTCGCGGGCAATACTAAGTGCAGTATCGTAGTCATCCTCAGCGATCAACTTCGCAAACTTGGCAGACCCGGTTACATTGGTGCGCTCACCAATATTGACGAACAGGCTGTCCGCATCGATAGTGGCAGGCTCAAGCCCCGACAAGCGGCAGGCGATGGGAAGCTTGGGAATGCTCCTCGGTTGATGCGCAGTGACCGCCTCGGCAATAGCGCGGGTATGCTCTGGGGTCGTGCCACAACAACCGCCGACTACGTTCACCAACCCAGCTTGCGCAAACTCCTCCAACACGCCAGCCATATAGTGAGGCGAGTCGTCGTATTCACCCATTTCGTTGGGTAATCCCGCGTTTGGATGAACACTCACATAGGTATCGGCCACTTTAGCGAGCGCAGCGACATACTGGCGCAAGTCTTGTGCGCCAAGCGCACAGTTCAGACCCACCACTAAGGGTCTAGCGTGGCGGATTGAATACCAGAACGCCTCGGTAGTTTGTCCGGATAAGGTACGCCCACTTTGATCTGTGATGGTGCCCGAGACGAAGACAGGTAACTCGACATTGTTTGCGTCAAAGTATTCGTCTATAGCAAACAAAGCCGCTTTCGCATTCAGGGTGTCGAACACCGTTTCCACCATCACTATGTCGACCCCGCCCTCGACCAAACCCGAAAGTGCTTCGGAATAAATGGCACGTAACTCGTCGAAAGTCACACTGCGATAACCCGGGTCGTTCACGTCCGGCGACAGGGATGTGGTACGGTTGGTTGGTCCCAAAACGCCTGCGACCCATCGGGGACGCTTCTGGGTGGTGTATTCGTCGGCCACTTCACGGGCAAGTCGTGCGGCAGCCTCGTTTAACTCATACGCCAAGGACTCAAGACCGTAGTCGGCTTGAGAGATCGCATTGGAGTTGAAGGTGTTGGTCGCAATGATATCAGCGCCTGCCTCCAGATATTGACGATGAATGCCGCGTATTGCATTCGCCTGGGTCAGTGTCAGCAGATCGTTGTTACCCCGCAACTCGGTTGGGTGATCCGCGAAGCGAGAACCTCGGAAGTCATCTTCTCCAAGCACCAACGCCTGAATCATCGTCCCCATCGCGCCATCCAGAATGAGAATGCGCTCGGCCATTGCACCGCGCAGCGACGCGTCTTGCAGTTTCGAGGGTGATGTCATGTCATCCGGTGACCGCGGTAGCCTCAAGATTTGAGCTATCTTGAGGACGGATTCCAAGGATGTGGCAAATCGCTGTGGCGAGTTCAGAGCGATTCAAGGTATAGAAATGAAACTCGGACACTCCGTTGTCGACGAGTCTGGTGCACAATTCGGCAGTGACAGTGGCCGCAACGAGTTGACGGATATCTGGGGCGCTATCGAGACCTTCAAACAGGCTCGCCAACCAGGCAGGCACCGTTGCGCCACAACGTGCAGCGAATTCGTTCACCTTAGCGAAATTAGTCACGGGCAAAATACCGGGAATCAATGGCACCGTAATGCCGGCCGCCACCACGCGATCACGAAACCGTAAATAGGTATCGATATCAAAAAAGAACTGAGTTATAGCGCGCTTGGCGCCAGCATCGATCTTGCGCTTGAGGTTATCCAGATCTGCCTGCGCAGAGCTAGCCTGGGGATGAACTTCGGGATACGCCGCAACGCTGATCTCGAAATCTCGCCGCGCGGTTATCCCTGCCACGAGGTCCGCAGCGTTTATATATCCATATGGGTGGGATTCGAACATGTCGGCCCCCGCCGGTGGATCACCACGCAGTGCCACAATATGACGCACACCCGCCTCCCAATAGGCCTCTATCACTTCATCCACCTCGGCCCGACTGGCACCAACACAAGTTAGGTGGGCTGCGGGTGTGATAGAGGTTTCTTTTATGATCCGTTTAACCGTGTCGTGTGTCCGGTTCCGAGTAGAGCCACCTGCCCCATAGGTCACTGAAACAAACTTCGGTCGTAGTGGCGCTAACCTCTCGATCGACTTCCACAAACTCTCCACGGATTGCGCAGAGTGCGGAGGGAAGAACTCAAACGATACTGAAATTCTGCGCCGCAGTGGCGCGACACGCAAAGGTGGTCGTCGCTTCAGGCGATCAGATGTTTCTCTCACGCTCTGATAGAGCGCATCAAGTTTCTTTTCGTCCACTATGCCGCCTCTTGGTGTGTTGTGGTTTTGATTTCCATTGCACTTGCGCACCAGACTGAAACTGTGAGCTGTTTACGCGAAGTTCCGCTTCGACTCGTTAAGTGATTTGTACTCACAAAAGGCAACCCGGCTGCGTTCAACCACCCCCTGACCTCTTCATCGCTGAACCCTAAGCGCCGGTGAGCAAACTCGGTGCGCAGGAATTCAAGCTGATGCGGTGCGAAGTCCACGATCAACAAACGCCCACTGGCTTTCAGGGTTCGCGCTGCTGCCGCTACCGCTTGAGCGGGATTGTCGAGAAAGTGCAATACATGATGAATCACTACCACATCCATGGAAGCGGGCATCCCTGGCAAATGGAAGATATCGCCGTGGCGTACCTGGCAATGGGTCAGTCTGACTGACTCGAGATGGGCGCGGGCGATGGCCAGCATTTCGCGACTCAGGTCGATACCGAGGCCGCGTTTGATGCGTGATCCGAACACTTCTAATACGCGCCCGGTGCCGGTACCGAGATCAAGCAAGTCATCAATCTGCATGTCGGACACCGCATTTTCCATCGCCCGCTCAACTTTCGATTCGGCTACATACAGACGCCGAATACGGTCCCAGTATTTTGCGTTGTCGCGAAAGTACACAGCCGCCGCAGCAGCATGTTCCTGACACACCGATTCAAGTCGCTCTAAGTCACTCCCCAACGCTGAATCGTCAGGGGAGATCCAACTGATCACCGACCTAGCGATTTCTGCTGCGATACCATGATCAGTGACACGATAAAACACCCAGGTTCCTTCCTGATGCCGATCTACTAGACCCGCTTCGCAAAGAAGCTTGAGATGACGACTGACGCGGGGCTGACTCTGACCCAGGATGCGCGTGAGTTCGGAAACAGTTAGTTCGTTACGCGCAAGAATCGCGAGCAATCGTAACCGACTGGGCTCGCCGGCAGCTCGTAAGGCATCAAGTAAGGCTCTCATCCAAGACTATCCAACATTTTGATCGATCAATGATTACATTGATATATAGACATATCTTTATATCTTGTCAACGTGATCACCAAAATTATGTGTTGCTGCGAGCTCCACCGCAACAGGCTAGAGCCCCCTATATGGCGCATAAATGCATGTTTTTAAAAGATAATTTCGAGGAAGTTGCTGCCCCGATGACCCGAGCCTACGATTCGGGCGCCATTCCC
>JAOTYS010000574.1 GCA_029861795.1 Gammaproteobacteria bacterium
CCAAGTAATGTGTCTTCCTTAGGAACCGTCCTCGTGCAATGCAACTTCATTCTCTACATGTTCTTTCGACTCTGTATCTTTCAGAGTAAAAGCGACATCCGTCGACGATGCTCGATAGATTTAACACTAGAGCAGTCGCTCCCAGTCTCCCAGATATGGCTTATTGGACGGTGTGTTGAAGTCTAAGTGAGCGAGCCAGAGTTGAAGTCCATAATCGGACCGGTAGGCACAATACCATTGGGATTAAGATCGCGGATCGAATAGTAGCCGCGCTTGATGTGGTCGAAGTTGACTGTCTCTTTGATCCCAGGGAGGTTATAGATTCGTTTCATATACTTATAGATATTGGGATAATCAGCGACCCGCCGAAGATTGCACTTGAAGATGCCATGATAGGCAACGTCAAAACGAACTATTGTCACAAAAGCGCGAATATCCGCCTCGGTTAGCACATTGCCCGCGAGATACAGCTTCCCATCTAGAGATTTCTCCAGCTCGTCCAGAGTATGGAACACCTCCTTGACTGCCTTTTCATAGACACGCTGAGTCGTGGCAAAACCCGCCCGATAGACACCATTGTTGAAATTGTCATAGAGAAGATCGTTGAGGGTGTCGATCTCTTGGCGTAGCGATTCGGGATATAGCTCGACATCCGAGTCAGCCAGCGCATTGAAAGCGTGATTCAACATCCGAATGATATTCGTCGACTCATTGTTGACAATCGTGCGCCTCTGCTTATCCCACAGAACCGGCACCGTCGCGCGACCCGAATAGTGCGGATCTGCGCTGCTGTAGATCTCATGCAAATACGTCACCCCATTAAGCTCATCGTGGTCAGCACCTGGATAGTGACCAAACCGCCAACCCTGATCCGTGAGTCGAGGCTCGACCGCGGAAAAGGTGATTAGAGAACCCAATTTCTTAAGCTTGCGCACCATAAGTGTGCGACAGGCCCAGGGACAGGTATACGCGACGTACAGATGATAGCGGTCGGGCGCGGCCGGAAATCCGCCCTCGCCGGTTGGGCCCGCTTCGCCATTGGGGGTGATCCAGTGGCGAAAACTTGATACATGGCGAACAAATCCACCCTCCTCATCGGTTTGCTCCACGGGATGCCACTTATCTACCCATTTGCCGTCGACTAACATGTTTGGACCGTATATGAAAATTGTGTCTAGATCAATAAAAGCATATTTTATAATAAGGATGTTATATTGTATTGACAAATATTTAATAAATCATTTATATTAAAATGGCTTTTTTATTGTATTCTTGTTTTATCGAATGAATCAAACACAAGACAAACGGCTTGCCAAGAAGCTTAAATCGATTCGTGACCAATTCCAGTGCAGCCTGGATGAACTAGACAGCCTCATTAAACGGACGGCCGGCAATACAGTCCCAGCAGAGATTTCGAGGCGATTCAGACTGCTCGAGTTAGTCGGGGAATATACAAACGGTGTCCCCAAGGCGGAGTTCCATGCGATCAGTAGCAAGGTGGGTTACTCTAACAATCGGGTCGCAGGATTCTTCAAGGGAAAAAACGCGTCTCTGATCTACATCCCTACGAATGGAGAAGATAAGGTGTTCCTTACAAAGAGAGGGCATAACCTCGTAGAAGAGGCAACCTATTCGTAGCTAGTGTGGGTTCGACCGTCGTTAAGCCGGCGCCCCACTCCAGATCCAGCCAGAAATGCGAGCACCACCCAGGCCAAGCTGTTGTTCAACCTAAACCGTTGAGCGCAGCGAGAGATTGTTGGCGACTACAGGGCCCGATAGACACAAACCTGATGTAATACCTCTGGTTCAGCCAATGGCATCGACTGGAAGGGCTTTGTCATTTCCACCTGTTGCCATTTGCCATCGTTCTCAAGTGCGTCGAGTTTGGCGAAATAGCCCGACTCGGGTTCGCGATCGACACGAATACTAAAAAGTAAATACCCGTCGGGTCGAGTAATACGGATCAACTCATCAAAGGAATGAGCGGGCGCATGGCCAATTGTTATCACGCCGACCGCGAAGGTCGTGACAAAGGTATTGTCCCCAAAGTCGAGTCGTTCCCCAAGAGTCATGTGGTGTAGTTCCAGATAGATATCCTTAGTGCGCGCAACGTCCAGCATACCTTGGGACATATCGATTCCGATCAAACTCCGGTAACCGAGTAAGTATAGCGCCTCCCCCATCAGACCTGTACCGCAACCAGCATCCAACAAGGGGTGGGCGTCACGATTTACATATCGACCGGATAGTCCTGCGATCACGGCAGGGATTCGGTAACCGAACCGCTGCAAATCTTCATCGTAATGTCGAGCCCACTCATCGTAACCGGCCTCGAGCTCTTGGTTGGAGGTCGCACTATAAACTTTATCGAGTATGTCTGTCTTGCTGGTCGCCGTCATGCCCGCTTGGTTTGCCGATCTCTGAGTGAACCAGCGACATAGGATTCATATGCCTGAAAAATCAGTCGATGGAAGTGATGAAGTCCGTGCTCGCTTAATCCAGAACCTTTGGGATCGACGACATAGCGACCGCGGTCGTAGGCTGGAGTATTCATACCACGTTGTATGCTCTCGACGATGTCTATGTCCTCCCGTTGCAAGACTTTGTCCATGTAATCGATCTGTTCCCGTTGCTCTGCTGTAGGCTCCGAATTGAGAAAGAAGAACTCATACGTCTCATATGTTATCTCTGGGCCGCCCGGCACGATGTTAAGCAGCATTAAGTTGCCGTCACCTGGATAGCGTAACAAACAAAAGGTTGGCCACATCCACCATACAGCATGATCCTGCACCGCTGCACCCGCAATGTTGTAGGCAGCATTACTCTGTTTGCTAGCCGCGCGTGCAATATGGCTGCTGTAAACATCGTGACAGGTCACCTTGTATGTATTCATATCGAAAAGATCGACAAATGCCTTGTGCGCCACCGGACAGTGGTAACACTCTAGATAGTTGTCGACGACATTTTTCCAGTTCGAGCGGATTTCGTAGGTGATACGATGCGCGCGGGTAAGCTTC
>JAOTYS010000280.1 GCA_029861795.1 Gammaproteobacteria bacterium
CCCAATGACGAATCTCATCCGCGAAACCCGCGCCAAGATCTGCAAGCGGTGGGGCAGCAGAATCCAGATTTACGAACACAAACTCGCAGAACGCCTCAATGCGGACTGATTTTAGACAAATACTATCTAGGTCGAAGTTATCCATATACTCAGTGTGGCGAGCGGCCTGCAAGCGACCGTCAAGTCGATACGCCCAGGCGTGATAGGGACACACGATAAGCTGCTTATTTCCCGAACCCTCTACAAGGGCATGGGCCCGATGTTGGCAGACGTTATAAAAGGCGCGCAACTCGCCACCGTGGGAACGTACTGCAAACAATGGCTGGCCTAGCACCTCGAATGCAAAGTAGTCGCCTGGCTTTCGAAGTTGTTCAACATGACACACATACAACCAGTTGCGGGAGAACACCGCCTCGCGCTCAATATCGAAGAAAATGGGTTCTACATAGGCACGCCCTGGCAAACTCGCCGAACGCTTTGGATCTAGGTCAAACCCTCGCTTGAGCGTACCCAAATCAAGATCATCCGGAATTCGTTTCATCTGCGTATATCCACAGGTAACACTTCGGTCATTTTGGGGTCACGATGGTGTCATAGTAACGGATCAGGATTGAGCACCTCAATAATTAAACCCATAGAGGTGTATATGTTAATGACCTCAATGTTGCTATTGTGGCTGGTGATTTCATTCCCCATCTCGTGCTTGTTTTGTCGCATTCTGGCACTGGCGAACGAAGATGACACAGAAGGGAACTTGAGTACACGGTCCGATGGTACTCAGCAGAAACGGGGCAGCACCACGCTTCCACTTCCAGAAGTGAGCTAAGCGAAGTTGCTTGAATCAACGAGGGTTGACTAGCTGCTCTGCAAAAGACGGCAGCCGTAGCTGAATAGGCCCCATGAACGGTGATTGCCGTAACGGATCACCTTCACATTCATCTCGACATGATCGTCATCCTTCTCGGAGGGCACTGCGATTACGAGCTCTTGCCCGATACTGAGTTTGCGTCGCGACATGATATACATGCCGCCCTTATCAAGGTTCACGAGGTACGCATTCTCGTAATCCCCGGTCTGGTCGCTGCGCATGCGAACTCGGGTTTTTATCTCGCGACGGACTCGTCGCCGCCTCTCATTCTTGGTTGTCTCCATCTTTCTTGCTAGCGTTCACGGCCGCAGACTACCATTCGAGGTAGTCGCCCGTATTGTTCACCATTGGAAAGCCATCTACTATTGATCCACAGCATTTTGATCAGCGCCAGAATAACCCTGGCGCGCCACTCGCACCTAATTTAGTCTAGACCATCACAACACTTTTGCCATGCCCCACCGACTGATCGATCCGGCGCATAGCTCCCGACGGGAAGAAATCTCTTGGGTGGGCACGATATCACCACAGGCCATCTGAGCCGCCGAGTCACATATAAGTGGGTGTTGCTTGAGTTTACAAGCCCTTGCCAGTAAATATTCTATTTTTTCAGTAACACGAATAGTGAGTGCACTGCGCTTGCATCGTATCAAAGCGATACAGCACTTTCGAGTCTGATGAAGCATGATTTGGCTTGCTTTTTCAATCATCTTTGTGCAGCAACGCCGGAGAGTGCTCCCAGCTGGAGCGTGCTGTCTGTTTATGTTCGCAAACGCTGCCACAGCACAGCAAGATATGGTGTTGATACCAGCCGGATATTTCACCATGGGCGCAACACTTGAGCAGCAGCAAACGGTCCTCGAGTTTGGCTGGCCAGTCGATTGGCACGACCGCATCAAGCGCCTCGTAAGAAGTGCCAAACCGGCACATCGCGTATATCTGAACAGTTTCCTGATCGACAAGTTTGAGATAACAAACCGTGTCTATAAAAAGTTTTCGGTGGCCACTGGCAATCCCCTACCTCCCTATGTAGGACATGTCGAACAGTTTAGTACTGAGCAACAGCCCGCCGTGGGCGTGTCGTGGTTTGAAGCCGCTGCCGTGTGCCGCTGGATGGGTAAGCGGCTGCCCACGGAAGCAGAGTGGGAGAAGGCCGCTAGAGGAACACAATCGAACCAGTACCCGTGGGGAGATATTTGGGAATTAAAACGGTCGCGCACTGCCGAACTGATCGCGGGTCATGCATTGAACAATTTCGAAAGTTGGCACCGATGGCAGCAGCAGGTGCTGAAAAACGCCGAGCTGGCACGACCTGACCAAGTAGGAACATATTCGATGGGGGCCAGTCCATATGGAGTGATGGATATGGTAGGCAATGTATGGGAATGGGTCGCCGACTGGTACCACCCCAACTATTATGCGTCTTCCCCTTTGCGCAATCCCAAGGGACCTCCCGTCGGTATTCGCAAGGTATTGCGCGGAGGTGGCTGGGACGTGCCACGAGTGGTGGCCTCTACCTGGTTTCGCGAAGACGTGTTTCCACCAGATTTACGAGGCGCCACAGTGGCAGGATTTCGTTGTGCCAAGGATATTGCCGATAACAAGGAAGGCGCACGTGAGCTGGTAACGATGGATCAAACGATGCCGTGATGTATAGTTCCAGATTGCAACCAACTGTGGCGATTTTCTGACTCTACGCAGGGGGAAACACCATGAAAGAGAGTTTTCTTGACGTTGCAGCACGATCAAGTCACATTCAAACTGAAAGCCGCCGGTAGCAGTAACTCATGAAACAGAAAATTTTGCTAATAGTGCTGACACTCACCCCCTCAGCACTCGCATGGTATTGGTGGAATACAGAACCACCCGAAACGACTAAGGCCACTAATCAAGCTGCTTTCCCTAAAGAGATCTACTCGGCAACCAAAACGGTCGACGTGACCACCGCTGATACCCTCCAAGCGCCGATCACAACGGCACCAGATGAGTCTTCATTGATCGGTTTGGCCTCGTTTCAGGCGCTGCTGGAAGCGAGTAGCTTTGAGCGTGCCGTTGAACTTTATGACCGCATCTATACAGCTAGCACTGAATTAACAAGTAACCAATATCGCAGAGTACTGCTTGACTATGCGTCAGCACTGATTGAGTCACAACAGCTCAGTAGCGGCACCGAGCTACTAACAACTTATACGGATCTGTACTATCGAGACGTAGACGCGCTAGTCACATTGGGGCAAGCCCACTACAAGGGCGAAGATTATAATGCCGCTATCAGTGCACTGCAGGAAGCACATCTTTACTCCCACCTTTTTACAGTACAAGCTCAAATTCAGAGGCTCCTAGATGAGTCGATTAACATGCTCAGACGCGAGCTCGCCAGCGAGAACAAGCTCGAAGAATTAGTGGATCTATTTCGCACTCTCAGCGAGAGTCAACCTGACCATGCTCCTTACCATCTTGGACTCGCCAATGCATACATCGCGTCGCGCAACTATGAGCAAGCCCTAAAAGCTTTAAATTATGTGGAGCACGATGTCGTGCTTGGCCTCCGTGCAAAGGAACTCATTGCCGAGATTGAAGATGGATCGTTGACTAACGAAGTCACAGTCCCGTTGCAATCAATCGGAAACAGTTTCCTGGTCGAGGCCACTGTTAACGATCGCCTGCAGGTTACACTCATATTGGATACCGGGGCGTCGATCAGTGTAATAAAACCCACCGTGTTGGCGAACCTCATCATGCTCAATGCCAATAGCGATCGCGTTACTACGCTCAATACAGCCAATGGTGCCGTTACAGCCCCACTAGTTCAGCTTGAGAGTTTGTCGATAAGCGGGAACGCGGTGCGAGGTGTTACCGTCGCCTCCATCGATCTCACGGGTTTACCAAATATCGATGGCCTATTGGGAATGGATTACTTACGCCATTTCGGTTTCACTGTAGATCGAGATCAAAAGGCACTTATCCTGACAAAGTGACGGTCTTGGTACCCTTTCGAACCAGGTATTTCGCTTGTTCGCCTGAAGGCAAACCTTCTCTAAACATCTACTACCCACCTCTTAGTGCGGGCATGATAGATAGCTGATCATTATCTTGCAGAACTCTATCATTGCGTTCGCTAGGCGGCACGATCTCACCATTAACCATGACCAAGTAGTTTCCATCCACTGGCATATCAAGTAGTTTGATTACGTCGATGGGTGTGGCGCCATCTTCGATCTCTAGTGTGGCAGAATTGCGCGCGCTGCCGGCCGGCAGATATCTCCCGAGAATACCCGCCGTTTTGAGACTGATGTTCAACGAACCTCTACGTCAGTAGCAGCAACCAGATGCGTGAAAACGATCCCATCTAGTCTTAAGTTTCAAACTCGCTCGTCGCTCATGCCGCTGGTACACACTCTAGATAGGCATCCATTACCCGATGGGGATCCTCGATCAAACGATCCTTCCACTTACCAACGTTCACCCGGCTCTGCACCAAACCGCGAACCACGCCCACATGATTGGTCAATCCGAGCGCCAGAGCGCCGACCACGACATCATTGTCGAACTCAAGACGCAAGTACTTGAAGTGATCATTGTCTACGGCTGCCGCGTGGTCACCACCATCCACCCCACTCCACAGGCCAAAAGAGCTTGAAATCAATCCTAAAGTATTAAGTACATTCATGGACAAGCTACCGCGATAGTCTAGTCCCTTGTCCGCCATACTCAACGCCGCCACTTTGCCATGCTCACTAGCAGTCGGTTGAATCGCGTGAACCTCCTGCTTCCCCGTCGAAAAATCAGGCCCTTGTGCGACATCACCAGCAGCATAAATCTCAGGGACACTGGAGCGCAGGTGCTTGTCAACCAGGATACCCAAGTCGGTTTTCACGCCGCTTCCCTCGAGAAACTGGATGTTTGGCTGCACGCCGGTAGCACACACGATGAGATCCGTGTCAATATCGTCCCCACTGGCAAGGCTCAAACGCAGCTTTCCGTTAGTGGACTCGACACCTTGGGCACGAGTACCGGTGTAGACCTGTACACCATGTTGTTCACACCAGCGCTTGATCATGTCGCCACCCACTTGATCCATCATCCGCGGCAACATGCGATCCTCCATCTCCACTACCGTGAGCTTGACTTTTCGTGCCGCCAAGGCTTCGAGCACAATACAACCGATGAAGCCCGCGCCCATGAGCACCACGCTGCTGCCAGGCTTTGCACGCTCAGCTATCTTGCGTGCGTCGGCCAAGGTCCAACAGTTCTCAACCCCTGACAAGTCCATACCTGGGATGGGAGGACGGATAGTATGTGCGCCGGTCGCAATCAACAGACGGTCGTACTCGACTGTGTCGCCATTTTTCAAACTGACTGTCTTGTCATCAGCCGAGACTGCTGTGGCTCGGTCGCGATGCACCCCTATCTTCAGCTGGTCGTAGTGCTTTTTCCCATGGCGAAGATAAGTGCCTTCCTCACCGATTTTCTCAGCAAGCAAATACGGGATGGCCATGCGCGAGTATGGTGGTTCAGGCTCGTCTCCAATAAGGGTGATGGTGCCCGTGGAATCTACTTGGCGCAGAGTTTCAGCGGCAATAACGCCGGCGGGTCCCGCACCTATAATGACGTGTTTCATTGGGTGACCCCCGCTAATGTCAACTTGGTATGACGTGTTTCGCTGGATGGACCGCTCAATATGAACCTTGCAAGGAAGAGAAGATCTGCTTTCATTGCCTGGCTCCTACAGTCTCAGCCTCGAGACGGTTTCGTTGGTAGGCACCCCGTCCTTGGTCCAGCCGCGTACTTTGTAATACTCGGGCAACATCTTGCCAAGCTCGTTAACTTTTCCCTTAGCGGTGCCAGACGGTGCAGGGTCTTCAAGTAATCGTTTCGGCAAGGTGTCATCCTTGGCGGTTAATCCCGCTGCCAGATTGAACTGCCGCTCCAGGTTCCATACGCGTTCGCCGGTTTCCTTCAATCGCTCCACGCTCCAATCACCTTCACACGCGGCATCAATCTGTTTCTGGAATTCTTCTAGTCCCCAAGCTGAGGTGGTAAACAAACACAAGCCCGTGGAATCCACCGCCGCCACCCTATCCTGTGATTCTTTCACTGGAACCGCCTTGCCGTTGCCAGTCTGATCCTTCATGTCTTCTCCGAACACATCGTGCTTTAAGTGACATGCGCCGCGGTTGCTGGTGGCGTAACCTAAACCCATACCTTGTAACGCCCGGGAATCGTAGCCCGCGAACTCCTGGCCTTTGACCGACATCGACAACTCAGGATGGCCATACTTTTCGCACATTAGCTTAGAACCCAAGCCCAGTATCTGACCGAA
>JAOTYS010000671.1 GCA_029861795.1 Gammaproteobacteria bacterium
TGCTCTCGGTGAGAGCAGACATCCGACTCTAGGTCGCAAAATCCTTGCTCAATAGCGTCCGCTAACCGCCCAAAAGCCGCTGTTGGGCTAGAATTGGGTTAGAGGGCGGCTGCTGAACCCGTTACCGCCATTGATGCGAACCCCAGTCGATTTTGCGGAGAATACCTATATGCAAGAGACGCTGTATCGGGGATTATTTCGATAATGGTAAGAGTATCGAAATAATGCCACACCTAGAAAATCTAGCGACGGTTTTCAAGGCACTCTCGGACCCAAATCGCTTGGCGATCTTGGAACTAATTCGTAAACGTTGCGGGCCTGAATGCAAAGTATCCACCGAGGAAGCTGGCAATACAGTGTCTGAGATTGCCTCTCAGTTTGAGCTGTCCCTGTCAACGGTTTCTCACCACGTCAAGGAGTTAAAAAATGCCGGATTAATCCGGTGCCGGAAACGTAGCCAGTGGGTCTACTGTGCGCCCAATCAAGCTGTACTTGAAAAGGCAAGCGAGTTCCTGGCTCGGTAGGTTTTTGGTCGGCAATTCGATACTTGCCAAAATATGATAGTAACCGGACATGAATCCTGAAAAAGAACTGTTGGTGCGATCATGGAGACAGAGGCTAGGCTAGGCAAGGCCAGCTTCGCGCCCAGTAGACAAGACGCGTTTAGAGCCGCGAAGCGCATATGAAGTCCTTCTTGAAATGGCTGGGTTTGACCACGTGCGTGCTAGTACTCAGTGCGGTGAGTTACTTTGCTATCGGTGTCGCGCTTCGCGACATCCCAGAGGTACGTCTCGGTACCGTTCACTCTTCGTTAAGCAGGGAGAGTTGCGTCGAATGCCACAAACCAATTGCCGACGAGTGGAGCAAATCCTTTCACTACCGCAGTCTTTCCGGGCCGTTCTGGGAGCGGATCCGCATCAAACGCGCTGATCAATTGTTTGCAATGCTGCGCGTACCTTGTGTGAACTGTCACGCACCGGCCAACCTGCTTGATCTCGCCGAGAATGCCCACCCCGTTCAAAGAACTGATGCAGTACAGCTCGGTGTGGATTGCGTATCCTGCCACGTTTCGGAACAAGGGATTATGGGTTCGGGCCGTTCCACCGTTGCTCCCCACGAGGTGATTGCGGATGAACGTTTTCAGGACGCTAGCCTGAGCAGCACTGCGATCTGCGCCCGCTGTCATGCCGAAGCGCAAGCCAACGTTGTGGCAGAGTGGCAACAGACGCCGTTTGCGCGAAAAGGCATCACATGTTTGGATTGCCATATGCCGAAGCTGCAAGCGCCGTCCGTAGCCGGAGGGCCAGTGCGGCTGAGGCGTAGCCACCGTTTCCTCAGTGACAAGAATCTAGAAATGCTCCGTCAGGCGCTAGACACCTCAATTAGCGTCGACGATAGCGGTAATGCGACAATTCGGGTCACAAACATTGGAGCCGGTCATTCATTTCCCGCTGCTGGAACTAACTGGTTCTTCGTGAACGTCAAGGTGGCGAATGATGCTGGAGTTGTGCTCGACGAGAATGAGCGGGGCTTCGGAACGCGCGAGTGGATTCCCGGCTATCTGAACTTCTGGCCATTCGCAATAGTGACCAGGATTCCCTATGGAGAAAGTCGGCAGATCGACGTCGATCTGCCGTCCGAGCACGGCAGAATATCTGTCGAGTTGCGGTACCGGGACTGGTTCATGGTAAAGAATCAGGACATTGTGTTCGCTACTTTGACAAAAGCCTATTAAAAGACGATCACTTAGCAGTGTAAATCTCGGCGGCAAGGGGAATTTGTGGAATGAATGCACCGGCTGTTTTTGGCCGCACCGCGTCAGTCACTTAGCGATGCGATAATCGGCCGGTATAAGCCAGCAAGCAGCCGCTCGCGAGAAATGCGCTACAATTCCTGCCGTTGACCCATTGCGGCCGGTCGGTATCTGTGCGCTAGAACGTAAGCCAGAAATGATGAGCTATCTGCAAAGGTTATGGCGAGTCGAACTTCTCGGCTTGGCGTCATTGATGATGGTGGCATTCACAGGCAGCATTTTTCTTACGGTGTATTCTGTTCCACTCTCCAATATCTCGCCAACCGTCTTGCGCGATACCGTCGAAGCGTTTCTGGGCGTGTCCGGGTTTGGTTTTTTGCCTGTTTTGATTTACGGAGCGCCGATATTCGCCGTTTACCTATCCAAATCTGTGTTTCGACTAGGCCATCTGTTGGTGTTTGCCGCATTACCTGGATTGATAATGCTGCTGTTTTCAAACCTGGCGTGGTTATATTTTCTAACGTTTGGATTAGGGGTCGCGATTGCCATGGAAATAGTCTCACGACTGTGGCCGAAAACTTTCGGAAGAGACATAGCCTAATAGCACACTGCGCTTGCCGCCCTCACTGACCGCTTCTCTAATCGGGCATTGAAGTCAAGCTCCTTGGTTTTGTAGTATTGTTTGGTCGCGTTCTGGCGCGGGTCACGCTTCTCTACG
>JAOTYS010000672.1 GCA_029861795.1 Gammaproteobacteria bacterium
CCGCTCTCTGATTCGCGTCGGTTGATGTGAAAGCTCAGACCGATTGTTGGCATACTGCGACGTATCGTGAATCACGTCAGGCAATAGCTCCCGATGGCCAACACCGTAGCTTCTCAACTTATCCGTAACGATCTTCCTGGGCTCGCCACCGTGCCGCCCCAGCAGCCGTTTCAAGAAGCGCTTAGCGGCCTTGCCGTCTCTACGGGTTTGTAGAAACACATCAACCACTTCCCCATCCTGATCCACTGCTCTCCACAGATAACGCTGCTTACCCTGGATTTTGACACGAAAACTTCATCAATGAAAACGTATCCCCATATCCATGATGGCGCCGCCTTAGTCGCCTGGCGTATTTCGGGCCAAACTTGATACACCACAGGCGGATGGATTCGTGGCTCACGGTAATACCACGTTCAGCCAGGAGATCTTCGATATCTCGGTGGCTCAGGTTGAATCTATGGTAGAGCCAGACGGCGTAACTTATGATTTCGTGAGGAAATCTGTGGCGTTTGTATATATTCATCTCCCCATTATCGAATGCGGAACTTAAGTTGTCAGTACCCACCGTGGCAATTCCGAGCTTCAACAATTCTCCATGAATCCGAGGGGCGCCCCACCACGGATTCGCCAGACACAGGAAGCACCGCTGATCTCAGCGTTCGAACGATGATCGTCAACCACTTGAACATGGCCCAAAGGCTAGCTGGTCGCCTACAAAAAAGACAATACAATCAACCAGGACCAATTTTCAGGAGGGACAGATCGGCTTCCAGCCGCCGTCTGGCGCGCTGAGACAACGTTTTTTGGATTGGGGAAAACAGCATTAGCTCCCACTTGAGCGAGCGCGACCTTCTGCATTGCAACTCTCGGTATACAGGTCGACCTGGCGATCAAGCAGCGAATTGAGCTCGGCTGGGAATTTAGGTGCCAGCTGATCTTCTGTTGTGATGCCGGGCCCTACTGGCTCTACACCTAAAATTGACTCCCAGGTGTCCTTCCACAGCCGGGCGTGGTGCTTGAAGTCCTGTAATGCCTGCTCGAACGACGGATCTTCAGTACGACCACCGTAACGATCGATCAGTTCAATCACCTTCTCGTTCTCATTCATGATCGTGGCGATCTGTGCTTTCCAGATATAGCGGCGTGGATCCCCGCTCGATCGATCCGCAAAAAACCGCTGGACGTAATCCGGCGCGTATTCCAACTCCTGCAGCAAGTTGTCCTCTAGTAGGCGATCTCGATACCGCTTGTTGAAATGCAGGATGTTCTGGAGCGGGATTAGAAAGTCGCGCGCAAAATTGCAGGCGACAGCCTGTACGCGAAATTCCTCCTGTTCGGCGCGCAATTGATTCTGCCGTCCGGTCTGAACGCCATGCAGAATGACCGTGACGATAATGGCGACAGCCGCTAGCGCAACGCCAAGCCAATCGGTGATTTTCGCTGACATAATCTTCCTCGCGCGTACGACGTCTAATGCTTCTGTCTCGTCACCGATTATCTCGTTGGCGAGACGCGACATGGATTTGAATAGGGGGTCCTGATGACCTTTGCATAGGAGTTCGTCTTTCTTAGCAATCGATTTCGTCGAGCATGCATAGGGCCTCTCGTCGATACATACGTCACGTATCCTAACCCAAGGATAGGAGATGCAACGCACATTCACCACTTGGAGTGATGGTTGGGCGGAGTAGTAAAGGTGGGGCGATGAGTCTTCGCGGAGGGCGAGCTGTCGTCGGGTGGCGCGAAAGGCTGTCAGGCAAGCGGACCATCAACGTGTAACCTAGTCGTAGACCACTCGAATCTTGCGGGAGCCCCGCGGGACGGTGTCAAGTGGCTCGTCGGTATGATGAGTGTGCAATTGTAATTTTAGAAACGCATGTAAGCGTATGAGAGTTGAAACCCAGCAATTTGAAGCGATCCGTTGCTCACCGTCGTAACAAGTTGATGTCGCCAAGAAAACCGGGCAGCTGTGTCTAATATTTTCGGAGAGTTTGCATCTTATTAGACAGCTTTCCGTTGCCCAATATAGTGTACCTTATTGATTTTATTGGTGCCCCGACCAGGATTCGAACCTGGGGCCTTCGGATTAGGAAATCCCTTGGTTGTTTCATTATAAAGTCATGAGTCCTGGCCACTAATCTCAACGCAGTTGTCTAATAAGATCATGCCCATTTCGCGCAAAAGCACTGGATTTTGCTACTGATCGAAAAAATATATTAGACAGTTTTCAACCGTTTCTCCAGGGCGAATCCCGCTGAGTATTTGCTGCTGATCTTAACGTTGTTGCGACTATCCCCAGCCTCCGTCGGTTTCGTTGGCGAACGCACTGCCGAGGGCTTTATCAAACGCCGATGGCAGCGTGAGAACGTTGTTCGCGCAGTCGGCCTCCTTCAATTCGTCAGAAAAATGCAGACGAGGCCTTGAAGGCCACCTTCCCGTGTGTTGCTGCCGGGCGGCGCATCTGGATG
>JAOTYS010000162.1 GCA_029861795.1 Gammaproteobacteria bacterium
GCTCCTTTCAAACCGCCAAAGTCTGTTGTGGGTCGAGGGCCGTCCATTATGAAATGCTGATGTTTTCCTTTGCCCTAGGTCCGGTGCCTGCCGAATAGCTGCCGAATGGTCCGCGTCCGGATCAACTGATATCAATCGAAGTGTAAACTTCGGCACACGGCCAGGAGCGGATCTACGAGCGCCGACCAAGAGGTGCTCTTGCATGGCCGCTTCGTGGCCTGAATCCACTCAGTATGCATACCTTACGTGTAAGTCCACCGATTGACCGAGATCAATCCCTCCGATGGCTTTAGCTGTCAATATTTTTGCTTGAAGCACAAGTCCTGAATTGAGGTATCCGCAATGAAAAAGATCTGGACCAACTTCGTTATGTGCACAGGCATTGGGGTATTCACTCTCCTAGCTTTTGTATCTTTGAATACTGTGATTGCACAGTCTCAGACGCCACCACCCGTGGATAGATGGGACCCTTGGTGGACAGAGCGAGACATGTGGAGCCCAGGCATGATGGAACCGGGGCAGCAGCAACGAATGGCTAGACACTGGACATTCATGCATTCAGGCACACCGCTGGAATATCGCGGGCAGTGGAACCCGCTCGCACTAACGCCTGATGTGGTGCGAGCAGGTGGCCTGCTCTATCAGGAACAGTGTGCAGTTTGTCACGGCGCGCAAGGCATGGGCGACGGAGAGGCAGCAAAAGCACTCAATCCATCACCTGCGCTCTTAGCGTACATGATACAAATGCCCATGTCGGTCGATGAGTACTTGATGTGGTCAATCGCAGAAGGCGGGAAACAGTTCGGGACAGATATGCCCGCATTTAAGCGTACACTGTCACCCGAGGATATTTGGAAGATTGTTGCCTACATGCGCGGCGGGTTTCCTACGGTGGCCACTGAGCAATAGAAGGACAACTGTCGTGAACCGCATACCGTTTTTGGTAATTTTGGTGGCCGCCCTGGTAGACACATCGCCGCACGTGTGGGCGCAGCACTCCTAGCTGCCATCGCCTAACTCGTTGAAGCGAAAAAACGAACGGCTCGTGCAATTGTCAATGAAACGATTTATGAGGTCTCCTAATCTACCAAGATATGCGGCCTCTTAAACTACCAGGAAAGTTAGATTGAGCCACGAGGAACGGTTTTTCATGGAATCTGAGGCGATCGAGCGCCGCCTAGCCGCGATTTTGGCTGTCCTTACTACATAACCAAGCGCTATGACGAGGCAATCGAAACCTTCGAGCGCTGGGACAACCGTCCGTTCTGGATCAACGCCGAGCTGGCGGCCTCTTATGCGCAAACAGGTCGCTTCGGCGACGCGCGCGCGGAGCTAGGCCTACAAGCGCGCCCGTCCGCAGGGTTCGACGCTCGAAGACTTTTTCGTCACCCACCGGCAAGTCTGTAAACATCTGGGTGACTGGGAGCATTGGCTAGAGGGCTATCGTAAGGCGGACTTCGTCGCGTAGCCCGTTGTAGCTAGGGCATGTTGTCATTCCTAAACAATTATCTGCGCATCATTTCTACGCCCGTAGTATCCAAATAATCGACCGGTGATTCTAGATTGCCGTAACTTCTTGATCGGGATAGGCTGGTCACATGACCGCCGCGTTCCATCCACTCCACTTTCTTCTCGTCCAGAAACGATTGCGCGTAGCAGAACCAGCTGCATTCACTAAAATTCGATCCATTTACAAAAAAAAGAGTCCCCTCAGGAAAACATTCGCCTGTAATGCCTGTACCAGTCACTCTGAAAAACCTCCTCGGGATCATACTCACGTTTGCGCCCCAGAAATCTGGACATCTGTGGATAGCATACATCGACTTGATGTCGACTGGCCCAGCGATGATACGTTAAGAAATAGCTGCCACCATGTTCGATAGCCCTGTCGATAATACGACGAAAATCGCTTGTTGCCTTAGTTATGCCCTGGGGATTATGGGATACATGAAGGTTCATAACGATACAAGCATAGGAGTCTTTCGCCCAAGGAAGAAACGACTCGTCATCTTTCTCTATAAGACGAATGGTGCCGTAGATAACCCTAACTGCATGACGACGAAAGTCCATAGCGAGCTCCTCAAAAAACTTAGCCAAAGCCAATCGTGGCACATACACCTCAGTAATCATTTCCGAACCCGGCCAGTCAGAACTCGTATCCCGATCCACTGCCTTGTGATAGTCGTCTATGTAGGTACTTAACTGATGAGTATCAGACCAATATATCTGACCATTCGTAGAAAGATAGTAAGAAGAATAGGCATCAAAAACACGTGAAGTACTATTGTGCGCCAGTAAGTAAAGCATGCGCCAGTCTTCAGCATCCAGCTTTCGTTGGGCTTCGGGAATTGGCATCGAATCGTCGACTGGTCGATAGGAAGAAAAAACGCCCTTCTTCAGAAAACCATCATTTGACGGGTCTATGGAGAACTGACAATCTCCATACAAATGCCCCTCCGCGATCCGCTCATCCAACACAGGGATCAGTTCGTCAATCTTGATAATTTCCACCACTCGCTGTACCTTCCGGCGCGGCATCAAACGCAAGGTAATGCTCACAATGACGCCAAAAAGGCCATAACCCCCAATCACTAGACTGAACAGGTCGGAGTTTTCCGTGCGGCTACACTGTTTGATCTCTCGATTTGCATCCATCAGCCGAAAAGATTCAACATCGCCTATAATCGGCTTCAGCGTAAGGCCCCTGCCATGCACATTCGCACTAAGTGCGCCGCCCAAGGATAGTCGATCCGCGCCTGTCTGCTTCTGGATAATCCCCCACTGCCGGGCCTGTCCCTTCTGTGTTTCTAAAAGATAGCTGATGAGTTCCGGCCACTGGATACCCGCCTCGGCCTCGATGAGCCCACGCGTTTTATCAAAATTGACCACCCTACTCATTGACCGAGTATCGATTAGCACTGAATCCGTTCCAAACTGTTGCCCACCCATGGCATGACGGCCACCGGCAATACTGACAGCTCGTCCCTCGCTCTTTGCTATTCTTAACGCCTCCCGTAACTGTGCCAAGCCTCTCACGTCAACTACTCTACTAACGTAGGTCGGGTTGAGCTTTGAATGAATGTCATTTACCAGCTCACGAGTCTTGCTCGCGAAATCTCGAGCGAGACACAGAGGCGCGATGGCAAGCCCTGCGCTAACCTGCGATAGTGAACCGAGAAAGTTTCTGCGGGTCGGCATGGCTATGGATCCTCCCCCACTGTTAATCCGCGTGCTGCATGAAAAAGCAACAGAATCGCGACCGCCTGGATCAGATGATAGAGCGCATTATGATCGAACCATATCGGGCGCAGTCCATATCCGGACTGCTGAATACCTGCTGCGACGATGGTCAGCAGCAACCCTGAAAAGCCTGAAAGTAGGAATAGTCTGCGTTGTTTAAGGTATCTCAGCAAGAAAACAGTAAACAAGAATAGGGTCGCAGGTAGATAAAATACTATAGCAACCAGAAAAGTATTCATTTTTTGAATAACTACGCCACAATAAACGATGAACACGGCAATAACGAAGCTACTTAACCATTGTCTGACATTGGAACTGGAGCTGAGAATCAAGCCGACCATCCATGCTGCCAAGCTGACGACTCCTATTCCAATCAAGGTCAAATCCCATACTACCGTGTGCAGAAGAGAGGTTTTATCGTAAATAAACCCATGGGCCGTGCCGCCCATGAAAGCTGAGAAACCGAGTGCGCAGAAAAATACAATGAACCAATTGCGCAATCCGGTAGCTTTAGTATTCTGCCGACTCAGCAAAAACGCCAGAGTCACGCACTCAAGCACTAACCCGTAATCCGTGAGCGTCACAGCAGGCTCTGCGATAGTCATAGGACAGCCCGCTGCACCCTGTCGTCGCCTGCGAAAACAATGTGGTAGCGGCTATATGTATATAGAAAGGCCGCCAGCACCACATGAAACAATATGGGAATAGTATGACCAAACCAACGCAACTCCGGGTAGTTGGTCATGGTGTATATGTAACGCACCACCATCGACAGAAAATACAGATAGCTGAACCATTTCAGAAATTTTCCCACTCCCTGTTTCGCAGTGGAAAACACCCCTGTACCACGCGTGATGTCACCGATAATCCTAACCATCACGACAATCATCCCAACCTGGGTCGGCAACAGAACAGGATAAGGAAGCAAACCCGAATATCAGTGTTCCATGTCGGGCAAAAAATTATCACGAAAAGACGCACCAATGCCTGACCAAGTACACGAAGAACGAACAGGACGGTAAAAACCGATAATAGAATCCCATATCGTTTTCTCAACTTGTGGATAGGCAAAAATACTCCTTAGATCCAAAGCCCGAAACAATCGCCGCGCGCAGATGTTAAATAAGGACGTGGTGAATTCACGGTCGGGTGCTTCGCTGGTTAAGTGAACTATTCGCGGTGAGTCTCATCTTCTTGATCTTTGGTTTCGTGATTATCGAAAAGCATCAGTTCGTCAGAATCTATTGGCACGGCAATAGGATCCACTGGTTCTCCACTCTTAAGCATCTCGGGACCTGCTTTGCGGCGATGATGTATCGTGATGGGTCGAGCAGCCCTTGCCCTTGTTCATCAGAGAGCTTTAGCGCTGCCATTTGAACTCGGTTCTTTTCTTTCTCGTATTCCTCGTCACCGTACCTGTCTAGTTTAGCCAGTATCTCCGATACATCGCGATTCGGATATATCTCCTCGATCTTTGCAATGACAAGCTCACGTGTCGGCTTGACCATTCGCAGCCTCGACAGCGCAGCACAACTTAGCCCGTTCGTTGTTGGAACGAGTTCTAGGCGCTCTTCGCCGTAAACTGCGCGTATAACCGTTTAGGCGCAGTGTCAAAGTATCGAAACAACGCGGGACATAGCCAACCTTCCATATCTAGATCAGCGCTGTAATACCAGTTGCCGCCAGTTTCCTCTCGATGCCACTCAAATTGAGCTTGATACCCTGGGAAAGGCATCGATGAAAAGAACAAGTTGACTCCCTTGCCCGCTTCAGGGATATCTTTAACCATTTCATCGATAATCGTGTCTGCACCCGCAACAAAGGGTTCCCGTACCAGTCCCACCTTGTCGTCGTCGAATACCCAGACACCTTCAACCCTGTAAGGATGTATAACTAAAATAGCGAGAATCGCCCTTAAGCTAGAATCCGCACAGGCATCGACGCGTTGGTTGTACCAATCTATTGCCTCTACAAACTATTTGTATGCCATCCACTTCTTCCTGTGGCTGTTTGGCTTGATCGTACTCCGGTATTATCCTATGGATGTATCGGTCAATATGTCGGGAGTCGAGACTTTGTTATGGAATACAGCGTTTGTCCTCATTCTGCTAATAGCCGTCGCTTTACTGTTTATACAGAACAAAGACTTTCAAGATTTTTGTAAAATACGAAAAGGAAATGCTTAATACAAACAAAATGAAAAGATTCCCAAAAAAGCTCGTCGACACCGTTATTATAATGACCGCTTCTCTAATCGAGCACGTTGCCGCGCTCCGGGCAATCGGCCGGCGTTTTGTGTGACAGATCCTTCAGTGAGACGCCTCGACCGGCAGGGAAGCATGGAGGCCCCAAGGTCAACTACTGGCGCACGGATACAGGGACTTCATGACTGCCAGTAACCCTCTGAGCCGGCTGCTTTCAGGCATGGCCGACGTCCTCGATGTAGACAGTGTCGAGGCCATGGCGATCAGGGTCATCGGGGCTGCGCTGATCCTGCTGACCACCTTCTGGATTGCCAGAGCGCTGCGAGGAGCAATTGGGCGCCGTGTCAAGGCGCGCGATCCGGAAGACGCGAATACGAATCGCGTGTACGGGCGTTCTATTCAGGTAGTCGTCTTGCTCGTGGGCGTGAGTACCGCCGTGCACACCCTTGGCATTAACCTCACGCATCTTTTTACGGCGGGAGGGCTTCTTGCGGTGGCTGCCGCCTTTGCCATGAAGAATCTGGCGGAGAACCTAGTTGGCGGGCTGATCCTGCGCCTCGAGAATACGATCAAGCCTGGCGATGTCCTGCGTATCCAAGGTGACGAGATTGTGAAGGTCAAGAGAATCGGGTTCCGGATCACGACCGTGCGAAGCAAGAGCGAAGGCGATCTCGTCATTCCAAACGCCGAGCTGGTGCAGAACCCGATCTCGAACTACACCTACAACGACGAATTGTGCCGCATCGATACAACGGTGGGAGTCGCCTATGACTCCGATCTCGAGCAGGTCCGTGCCACTCTCCAGGACGTCTGTGACGGTCTCGGATGGAAATCAGAGCAGAGGCGATCGCAGATTGAGCTCATCGAGTTCGGCAACTCGTCGGTGAACTTCAAGGTTCTTGTGTGGGTTGAGGACCCATGGTCCGAGGGTCATTTTCGATCCGATCTCAACTGGGCGATCTGGTGGGCACTCAAGGACGCCGGCGTTGTCATTGCCTTGCCGCAGCTCGATGTGCATGTCGTAGCGGAGAGTGCGGTGGCAACCGATCGATAATCGTCAACATCAACAAGAGAACAGGACACCCTAGCCGCTAGCGTGATAGGAGAAGCGAAATGTCGAATATTGTAGCCGAGAATACAACCAATGATATCGTCCTTGCTAACGGCCGGGTAATCGATCCTGAGTAGGATTGGGATGGTGCGTAACCGGGTTGGTTTCGCCATAGCCGCGGGTGATCAGCTGGCCACGCGAAACACCATGCTTTGAGCCCAAACGCTGTCGTGCCGATGCGATGACCGTCAGTTCTCGATCATGACCTCTTCTTCAATAATTGGATGCGTGCCATCCGCGCTTTGACAGATCCCACCTCACACCAATGGTGTAGACATTCGCTCCCGGCGTACCATCTGCATCGATGTCGTCATTGATGCGTACGTTGGCGAAAATCATGGGCCGGTAACGTTCAAAGCTATACCTCAAGCCCACGACCGCATACTTCACACGGTAGTCCCCTGCCTGGGCCTGGTCCGAATCGGGCTTCTGGATATTGAATCCACCGACAAACCATATTCGATCAAACAGCCGATACTGCCCGTAAAATTCGCTGCCCCAGCCATCGAAGTATATGCCGTCATCCGTAGTCTCGTGGTTGTCCAGCCACGCTGCCACCAGAGCGGCATACCACCGTTTACCGAAGCCCCGCGTGCCGACAATCAATGCACGGGCATCACCTGTTATGCCGATGTCCCGCAGCGACGCATTGTTGTCGAGATCGATGTCGGCGTGGTTGTAGGCGAGCCCGACACTGTAGTTGTTTTGCGTGGTTATGACCGCGCTGACGCTAACGGCGGTCCCATAATCCGCACCACCGCCAAAGGGGATGGGGTTACCATGCTGAAGCTGGAGATTAAGGTCAAACGGCTTGAACGACTTGGGGGGCAGAAAATCCAATGACAGCTTCGATTGAAGCGCCTTATCGGCGCGGCCCTGTTGGCCCACCATCGGTCTGCGCGTTGTAGGTCCCGCTCGCACTCGCGCCGGTACCCTGAAAACGGTCGGTGAACCCCGCCACGTCGTAATAAGGCGACCAGTTCTTACCCGCGATTACGTTAACGTTCGGCACATCGAGACCCACATAGCCGAGACGAGTAAACACGGTGTTTTGAAATTTTCCGGTCTCTTCACCGGGGGCGGTGAGATCTTCCAACCCGGTCAAAAGGTTGAAGCCCGCCTCGTATCGCCCAACCAGAAAAGACCCCTGCCGGGACTGCCATTCCAGCTCTGTCCCGATCCGAGAGCCGCCATCTTGCCAGTCAGTCTCGCCTCCCTGCTCGCGGTAGCGGAGCCGGATGCTACCGTAAACGTCAAACCCAGTGGTGCGTTTCGGTTCGCCCTTCTTCTCTTCTACCCGTTGGGCTTCACGCCGCGCGTCGGAGGCGGCCATCGGATTTTCATTGGCACCGAGCCGTCGTTGTTCCGCTTCGGACGGATTGGCATCCCTGTCTACATCTCCTGTTCCCGTTTCCGATGCTTCGTGTGTGTGCTTGGCTTCAGCCTGAGACTGTTCCGTCCCGCCAGCTGCTGTCCAGTCTTGCTGAGCGTTTAAACGGCCTGTGAAACACACAAGCAATGGTAATGAAAGCAGAACGCCAATAATGTTGTGTCGTTGGGGAACGTCGCTTTTCAGCGAACGCACAGATTTGTCCTGGGCCAAGGCCATCCTAACGCATCAAACTAAACACATCTCCCATCACAACGAAGACTATCGATATGTGCTGGAGGGATTAACATTGCCGACGCTATCGTATCTTCTTCCGTGTTGAGCGTTCCGGATCCGTTGCAGTTAGCGGTTCGATTCTGTCCCTGGTCATCAGTCAATAAGAATTCGGATCCGTGTACCAAGCATGCTTTCAACCGTCCAGATTGGCGGTCCATAAAGCATCTTGAGGCGCAGTCACTTTGTAGTTCATTTCACTTATTCCCTATCTCTTTGATGCTCAGCTTGATCGTCGTCCCTTCCCAAACGCACGAACTGCCCCGGTGGCCCCATGCGAATATCGAAAACGATGGCCGACGCCCGCAAAGAAAATGCCGCTATAAACGCCAGCAACTCGGCAATGCCTTCCGGCAGCGAAAGGTGACTCAGGGCAGCGTAGCTCAGTGAACCGACCAGGGCGGCTGTGGCATAGAGTTCGCCGCAAAGGATCATCGGCTGGGTGTTGGTGAGCACATCGCGAATGAGACCACCGCCGGTGGCCGTCACCATGCCCATGAACACGGCGATGATGAAGGGTGCCCCGAACGCAAGCGCAACGTGACAGCCCACCACCCCGAAGGCGGCCAAGCCCAGGGCGTCGGCCCAGATCATGCCCTTGCGCCGGCTGATATCACTCGTGATCCAGAAGAAGGTGACCAAGGACGCCGCCACGCACAGGATCAGCTCGACAGGATCCTGGGTCCACCACACGGTGCGGCCGAGCAGCAGATCCCGGGTGGTGCCGCCTCCGATCCCGGTGATGGTGCCGATCATTATGAAACCCAGGACGTCCATGCGGTAGCGCGCCGCCGTCAGCGCACCGCTGATGGCAAACACCACGTCGCCGAAGTACATGATCGCCAGGATGCTGGTGGTGAGTGGTTCGTTCGGGGGGGCCATCATCGTCTCTCCCTCGCACTCCGGCGGGTTGGCTTTCGCAGATCGCGCTCTTGCGGTCGAGGCTCATTCGGGGTGTCTAGCGCGAGCTT
>JAOTYS010000673.1 GCA_029861795.1 Gammaproteobacteria bacterium
CTGCTCCGGGAGCATAACCGGCACGTTCTATCGCGCGTACCAGCATATCAAGTGCGGCCTCGTTACTATCAAACGCAGGCCAGTGACCCCCTTCATCTGCAACGCCGTGAAGACGACCAGCCTCAGCCATAAGCCGAGCGGCAGTATGATAGATCTCCGCACTCATGCACAAAGCATCGGCAAAAGTGTCAACCTGCGGACATATAACCATGAAATCTTGAATATCCACGCACCGCTGCGCGTGTGCGCCGCCGCCAAAGATCTGGATCTCAGGCCGCGGCATGGGGCCCGGTGCTTCGCCTGCGAGGTAGCGATAGAGGGGTTGACCCATGGCGCTGGCAGCAGCTTGCAGCACTGCCATAGAGACAGCAACCATCGCGTTACCGCCGAGTCGCGCTTTGTTTGGGGTGCCATCCAACTCAATGAGTGCTTCGTCAATCAGGCGTTGCTCCGTGACATCCATACCGATCACGCACTGCGCAATATCTTGATTGATATTTGTGACGGCGCAATTGACACCGAGTCCTTTGAGACGATGTCCGCCATCGCGAAGATCAGCCGCTTCATACCGGCCTCGAGATGCGCCGGCAGGGGCAATCGCCAGTCCTTTTACACCGTTCGCCAGCTCAACCTCGGCCTCCACGGTTGGGTGGCTGCGAGAGTCCCATACCTGACGGCCGGTGATCCGAGTGACGGTGGTGTCACTCATTAAGCATTGGCGAGATGGGCTTCCCAGGCAATGCGTATCGCCTCGAGTGCACGCACTGGCTCAAGCAATAACCGACGGGCGAATACACGGGCGGTATATTTATCTTCACCCACAGTCAGATACTCTACTGGCGACTTGCCATCAATTCGCGCCAGCATTAGACCGGGAAGTAGTGCAGCAGCACGCGCCCCTAGATCCGCCGTTGGTTCCCAAGTCACCTTTGTGAGATAAGTCGCGGTAAGGACGTCAAAACATCTCAAATACTCTTCGATGTACTGCCTGCGAACAACACACTTGAGCAGGAGGTGGTTGAGACAGAACGCGAGGTCAAAGGCTGGATCGCCATAACAAGCACATTCCGCATCCAGAAAAATCGGGCCCGTGGGACCTACTAGTATGTTCTTTGGACTGACATCACCGTGCACTAAGGCCAGCCTTTTTTGCTGCGTTATCTCCACTAACGCGGCTAACGCCCCTGCGCAATCGGGATGCTGTCTCCCGGAATGGAGCAGATAGGGCTCCAATCGGATTGAGAAGAAAATATGATCATTGGAGAATTCAGCAGCGATGACCTCGTCTCCCGCCGTTCTCGCGTGAATGCGTCCGAGCTTCTCGCCCACTAACTGTGCCACCGCCGGATCAATTACACCGTCCAGGAGCATGTGTTTCCAAACGGGATGCGTTGCGGTATCGAAATAAGGCATTACAAAAAGATTGGTGACCGGATCATGCGCGATCACACGAGGAACGGCATCAGGCACTATTGTTCCGGCCCACCTAAGCCAGGCGACCTCTGCCACGCTTCGCTCCACCGGGACCACCCACTGTTCATTGACCCGAAGTTGGGGTAGGGCACGCTTTACACAAAGTGGACCGGTGACACCTTCGACCAGCCAGATATCCGAAGACACCCCACCTGATAACCTGGTGAATTCCGGCTCAGCGACTTCGTCGAGAAGCCCCAACCGGATCAACGTTTCACGTACGGGAGCTATTCCGGGGTCTAAGGAGAGTTGCGTTTCGCGCATACGATTGCCAGGGGTAGGGTTCGAGGACCAACTACCGGTAACGCTCCTCGCTATTCATTGGACGACTCTCGCGGGTTTTCTTACCGCCCACAATCAATTATAACCGCCCACTCAGACAAGGTTCGGTAACGTTAGCGCACATCCAAATCGATGCGCATCGATAGCATGTCGAGATCGATCATTTTGATAGTATATGGTTTAACTCTTGACATGTCTTATGGACGATAATGAATTGATTATTATGGATTATTGACACCCTAGAGTTATGGGTAGAACGAGGATGCTCTGACATTGACTGATCTCGACGACTTAGAAATCATCACACAGAACCTGGAGCGACCCATCGGCGATGCACGGGGACTGCCGGGAGCGTGGTACACCGATGAGGCCTTCGCACGTCTTGAAGCAACCCGAGTATTCGCACGTACTTGGATCTGCGCGGGCTACGCACATGAACTTCACCAGGCAGGGTCCGCGGTGCCCGTAGATATTGCCGGATTTCCTATCCTTTTCACCCGCAACGACGAGGGGGAGATCAAAGCCTGGCACAACACGTGCCCACACCGCGGCGCACGACTCCTCGATCAGCCCCGTCACGGGAAATCGATTATCCAATGCCGCAATCACGGCTGGGCCTTCGATATGGACGGGGCACTGCGATCGACACCGCACTGGGGAGGATTTAGAGAACATCACCGGGACGGATTTGATCCTGGGTGCCACGGT
>JAOTYS010000163.1 GCA_029861795.1 Gammaproteobacteria bacterium
CATAAGCCCATACTCGATACCATTGTGTATCATCTTCACAAAATGTCCGGCACCGTGGGGCCCGCAGTGCAAGTAACCCTGTTCGGCGGTGTTATGACCCTCCTCTCTTCCGGGTGTTTGTGGTGCGCTATTACTCCCGGGTGCCAGTGATCGAAATATCGGATCGAGATGGGCCACGATGTCCTCCTCGCCCCCAATCATCTGGCAATAGCCGCGTTCTAGACCCCACACCCCACCACTTACCCCGATGTCGACGTAATGGATACCTTTGGCAGCAAGCTCTTGGGCGCGACGGATATCTTCACGATAGTGGGAGTTGCCGCCGTCGATGATAATGTCCCCTTGCTCCATGAAGTTGACTACTTCGTTGATGACGTTATCGACTAGGCCCGCGGGTACCATGATCCACGCGGCACGCGGTTTGCTGAGACCCTCGAAAAGCTCAGACAATGTGTTTGTCCCACTTGCACCCTCTTGCTCTAGAGCATGTATGCTATCTCGGTTCACATCGTAGACAACGCATGAATGTTTGTTTCGCATCAGGCGACGAACAATGTTGGCGCCCATACGTCCGAGCCCTATCATTCCTAACTGCATCGCTCAAACTCCTGTTAAAGGCTTATCATAGTGCGCTGTGGCTGTCAGTCTGCCCAACCAAGACTCCGGGGGTTGGCAAGCCCTCGATTATCGTGCCGAATGACTTACTGTACGCAGTATCGGTTGATATGTCATTATCCGCGCCTGCCTCGCATGACGTGTGAAAACTTGACCGCCGGTCCCCATTATTTTCAACGCGACTTTATTGACTGAGAAAACTTCGAACTCCGTTAGCTGAGGATCCGCTACAGTGGCTGCAAGTGTCGATATCATTAATCAGGCTATGGATGGCACGCGTTTGTCTGATGAAGACGCGTTGCTGCTAATCGATCATCAGGACCTTGGATCGCTGCTCAACGCGGCGTGTGTAATTCGCGATGCAGCGCACGGCTCAGTATTGTCGTACTCGCCCAAGGTATTCATTCCCCTGACGCGATTGTGCCGAGATGTTTGTCACTACTGTACCTTTGTACAGTCCCCCAAAAACACTGAGCCTGCATTTCTTGCTATCGAGCAGATGAGCGATATCGCGCGCAAAGGCGCCAAAGCGGGTTGTCATGAGGCACTGTTCACGTTGGGCGACAAACCGGAGCTGCGCTATCGGGTCGCCCGCGATGCGCTGCGTCATCTCGGGCACGACACCACGCTTTCCTATCTTGCACAGGCTGCAAAATGCGTTCATGAGCAGACCGGGCTGTTGCCCCACTTAAACCCGGGAGTCCTGGACGCAACCGACATCGTTGAACTTCGTAAAGTCTCCGCTTCGATGGGGATCATGCTGGAAAGTGTATCTGAACGTTTGTGTCGCAAGGGCGGCCCGCACTACGGTTCGCCGGACAAACATCCATCGGTCCGGCTCGAGACAATCAGGCTTGCCGGGGAATACGCAGTACCTTTTACCACCGGAATTTTGATTGGCATTGGCGAGACTCGTCGCGAGCGTATCGAGTCTTTGCTCGCAATACGTCGTCTGCAGGAACACTACGGCCATATACAAGAAGTCATCGTTCAGAATTTTCGGGCTAAACCCAATACACTGATGTCCCAAATGGCGGAGCCAAGCTTGGAGGATCATCAGTGGACCATCGCCGTTACACGGTTGATTCTGGGTGCAGAAATGAATGTGCAAGCCCCGCCCAATTTGAGACCTGGGGAGCTTGCCAAACTGATTGACGCTGGGATTAATGATTGGGGTGGGATTTCCCCGGTCACTGTAGACCACGTGAATCCCGAGGCGCCGTGGCCAAAGATAGAACACCTTGAGCGTGCTGCCAAGGCGGCGGGCAAACAACTCGTGCCGCGCCTAGCGATTTATCCACGATACGCATGTGATGCGAATCGCTGGCTCGATCATTCGCTGCGAACGGAGGTACTACGGTCGATCGATTCTGACGGTTTTGTTCGCGACCACGACTGGGCGCCAGGATCCGACGCGTCGGTGCCGAAAGAACAACTGAATTTGATCATCCACGTTCCGCACCCGCCAGTGAATCCCGAATTCAGGTCACACCTTGATAGGCTGATGAATGCAGAGTGCCCGACGGAATCCGATATCGTAAACTTGTTCACGGCGCGTGGTGAAGAGTTTAGAGCAGTGTGTGAAGCGGCCGATCGAGTGCGATCGGAGGTGAATGGCGATACCGTTAGCTACGTCGTGAATCGCAATATCAATTACACCAATGTGTGTTATTTCCGTTGCCGCTTCTGCGCCTTCTCTAAAGGCAAGACTAGTGAGAACTTGCGCGGCCAACCCTATGATCTTGACCTTGAAGAAATAGCGCGACGAACTCAAGAAGCGTGGGATCGCGGGGCCACCGAGGTATGTATGCAGGGTGGAATTCACCCGGATTACACGGGACAAACTTATTTGGAAATCTGTCGGGCAGTAAAGACGGCGGCGCCAGACATACATGTGCATGCTTTTTCGCCGTTGGAAGTTTGGCAAGGTGCACGTACGCTAGGCATGGCAGTTAGCGAGTATCTTAGAGAACTCAAAGCCACTGGGCTCGCTTCATTACCAGGCACTGCGGCCGAGATTCTCGATAACGAAGTTCGTGCGGTGATATGCCCGGACAAGCTCACTACAGCTCAATGGTCAGAAGTTGTCGAGAGCGCACACGAGGCGGGCATCCCGACCACTTCGACCATCATGTTTGGCCACGTCGATCGACCCACTCATTGGGCTCGGCACTTGCTAAGGTTAAGGGACTTGCAGCAGCGCACACTGGGGATTACTGAGTTTGTGCCGTTGCCGTTTGTTCACATGGAGGCACCGATTTATATCAAGGGTCAAGCGCGCCGAGGACCTACGTTTCGTGAAACTGTATTGATGCACGCAGTGTCACGCTTGGTATTACATCCATATATCACCAATATCCAAGCGTCTTGGGTCAAGCTTGGGACTCAGGGAGCGTTGGCCTGCTTGCAGGCAGGCGCTAATGATCTTGGTGGCAGCCTAATGAATGAAACAATCTCCCGTGCAGCCGGCGCCGCCCACGGGCAGGAACTATCGCCGGGGCGCATGGAGCATCTTATTCGGCAAATTGGTCGAAGCCCTCGACAGCGATCCACTTTGTATCAGGACGTATCCGAACAACGACATCAAGCGGCGATTGATGCAGAGCCGCTGACTGCGGTGGTGAATCGTCCAGCACACCGCTATGCACATGCGAACTTGGCAACTTTCGAAAGCTAATGTTGAGTTCCACCTGGCGTCCGCAAACAGATTCTTCCAGCGTACAGGCCTAGCGACTAGAGGTCGAGGCGCGTGATGCACACCGCCCCGACGATCACACTCACCGCCGTACCGGATGTGCCGCAAGTACGTCCTGGTCACGATCTTGCATTAATTCTCATAGACGCGATCAAGCGCGCCGATATCGGGCTGCGGCGCCAGGACGTCCTGGTGATCGCTCAGAAGGTCGTGTCTAAGGCGCAAGACCGTTTTGTGGACTTGAACGAGGTCACACCTTCACCGCGTGCCCACGCATTCGCCAAGGAGGTTGAGAAAGACCCTCGTTTGGTTGAAGTAATTCTTTCCGAATCGACCGCAGTATTGAGACACCGACCGGGCTTGATGATCTGTGTGCACAGAAACGGGTTCGTAATGGCTAACGCAGGTGTGGATCAGTCCAATGTGGGCGAGGACAGCGACAACCGTCGAGTGTTATTGTTGCCTACGGATCCGGATGCAACCTGCGGTCAACTTAAAGCGGTCGTGGATGAACGTTTCAACACCGATGTCGGCGTGATAATTAATGATAGTAGCGGACGGCCTTGGCGTATCGGCGTGGTGGGTATCGCGCTAGGTGCGGCGGGATTGCCCTCAATTCGGGATCTTTGCGGCCAGCAAGACCTATTTGGACGACCGTTGATGGTGACATGGTCGGCGCTGGCGGATCAGTTGGCCTCCGCGGCATCCCTGGTGATGGGTGAAGGAGATGAAGGTAATCCGCTTGTTTTGATACGAGGCGTAACCTGGTCTGAGCCCGAGGTTCCCGCCGCGGCGATCCTGAGGGTCAAAGAACAAGATCTGTTTCGTTGATGCAAGCCCACTCGCACGTGTTGCATTTCCACTTGTCGCCAATTCGAGTATGACTGCAATGTCTGAAGTTGGTGCGGCACAAGTTTTAGCAATCTCTGGCGGAATCGGCGGCGCCAAACTTGCGCTTGGGCTGTATCGAGTTTTGGGAGCGGACGAACTTATTGTTGTGGCGAACACCGGGGACGACTTTGAGCATCTCGGGCTACATGTCTCGCCTGACGTCGACACGTTAATGTACACATTTGCAGGCATTAACAATCGACGGACCGGTTGGGGTCGAGAGGATGAAACCTGGACCTTCATGGATGCCCTTGGCCAGTTAGGCGGTGAGACTTGGTTTCGCCTTGGCGATGGCGATCTCGCGACTAACGTCGAGCGCACCCGACGGCTAAAGTCCGGAGAGAGTTTAACCGGGGTGACCCAAGACTTTACTAGCCGGCTCGGTATTCACGCACGGCTTGTTCCTATGACCGATGATCCTGTGCGTACCATGGTAGAAACAATTGACGGTCAGCGTTCGTTTCAACACTACTTTGTTAAGGAATCTTGTGTACCGGCTGTGGTGGCTTTTCGTTTCGATGGCGCGCAGTCGGCCCGACTTAATCCTGTGTTTCTCGAGGCCCTCAACAATCCAGGTTTAAGGGTGGTGGTGATCTGTCCATCCAATCCTTTCATCAGTATCGATCCAATACTCGCGGTGCCTGGAGTACGGAATGCCCTTATTGAATGGCATGGGCCAGTGGTGGCGGTGTCGCCAATCATCGGGGGTCGCTCGATCAAAGGCCCCACTGCAAAGATGATGAACGAACTCGGTCTGCCGGCGACAGCAGGCGCCGTCGCAACACACTACGGTGAACTGATCGATGGGTTTGTGTTGGATACAACAGATAGCTCGCAAGCAAACAACGTAGAAATACCTACGTTATGCACAAATACCTTAATGAAAAACCTCGAGGATCGCGAAACTCTTGCCCGTGACGTTTTGAATTTTGCAGAACAGTTAAGGCAAGAATCGGGGGTGGTTTAGCAACCTCATGATTTGCCGATAAACAACATCACTATCCCGCCGACTACAAAGAGGCTCCCAAGAAATTGTATCCAAGACAATGACTCCCTAAAGACGATGAACGAAACAATTACGGTGATCACGATTGTTCCACTGACGATAGTCGGAATGGCAACGTTCGCAGACATCGCTTCCCTGGGCCACATTACTCCACTGAACAAATAGAAGTAACCTATCTCCGCTGCACCGATACAAAGTCCTGCTGCGATGGCCCATGTGTAGGTAGGTGTAGACAGCTGCAACACGTGACCGCCTCGCAGGAGCAACACAACCGCGAAGGAAGTTGATGCTGCTAGTGCCGCGACTTGCAGGCAAATGGTCGCCAAGATGGTGGAGGTGGATTCAAGCGGAACGTAGTTACTGGATACTTTGACCAGAAGATTATAGCCGGCGTAAAGAATCGTGATGAGAAACAAGAGTGCTATGGGTGACATGAGCGGTACCGTAGTGATCGGTTAGCTATTGTTTGTCTGTGCACCATACAACATCGGTGACAAGGAGAGCTAGTGCAGGATGTTACGTCGCAGCGACGCGTCGGATTATCCTGATGATGAGTGGGTCGTTAACTCCATTTTTTGTTCGCGCCGATAGCTCGATCACATCTCGGTTTGTATGATGATCCAGGGTTGCAGTTATCGAGATCTCACAGGTATCATCCGACCCGAAAATTGGATACTTATCATCCGCATAGTGTGTGATCAACAACGATGCAGACAACCCGTAGTTCTCAATATGGTAGGTACCGGAGTAATAGTAGTGTGTATCTCCACCGAGAAGGCGACCGCTTTCAAAAAAATCACCGAATACGCGTTGTTTGATAAAACCTAAAACTCCAATACCAAAGGGTCCTTGTTGTGTCATGATTTCAACAGACCAAAGGCCTTCTACACTGGAATCTTTCATAAAGTTAACGCAAACAGATGAATGATATTCGCTACAACAATAGCCGCGAAGTTAGATTTATCATATCGTGGCAAGCGAAGTTACCTAAGTAAAGCGTCTGCTCTCTCGGCTTGCAGTAATTGGTTAAGATTCCATGTGCCAATGAATCGATATGCGGCGGATAATCGTTATTCATTAGCACACGCCGAAACTGGCCTAATTGACTAATTAATTAGTATCTGTAAAGATAGCTTTTGCCGCTGCGGGGCGCCGCCCGGAGGAACATCGTGTTTTGGAAGAAAAAATCGTCTAGTAGTGCAGCAGGAAATCTCACGATTTTTTTCGCTTCTGATCTCCACGGCTCCACAGTTTGTTTCAAGAAGTTCGTAAACGGCGCGAAATTTTATGGGGCGAACGTATTAGTCCTGGGTGGCGACCTCACAGGAAAGGCTGTTATGCCTATCGCGAAGCAAAGCGATGGAAGTTATTTGGCAGCCCAATCCGGAGAAACCACTCGCTTGTCTAGCAAAGAAGAAGTGGAGGAGTACAGCAGGCGCGTAACCAACATGGGCTTCTATCCAACAGTCATGTCCGAGGATGACTTCCAGGAAATCAAGAATGATCCGGATAAACAGCACCAGTTGTTCAAGAAGCTTGTGGTGGAGCGGGTCGCGGAGTGGAGTGAGATCTCGGGGGAGAAACTAAAGGGGACCGGTATCCCTCTTATCTCTGCGCCGGGCAATGACGATTTTTTCGAAATAGACGACGTTCTTAACAATTCGCCTCATGTGCAGTATCACGATATGGAAATTACCGAGCTAGAAGGTTATGAGGTCCTGCACTGCGGTGGATCTACAAAAACACCGTGGGATACAGAGCGAGAATACACGGAGGAAGAATATCAGTCGAAGTTTGAGCAGCTCAACGCCAAGGTCAAGGACATGAATCGATGCATCTACAATGTTCACGTCCCACCTTACGGTACGGTGCTGGATAGCTGCCCCAAACTCGATGAGAACTTAAAGGTAGTTTTTGATATGGGTAATCCGGTCAGCATGCACGCGGGTAGCAAGGCCCTTAATGATTCGATAGAGAAGCATCAACCACTGCTCGGCATACACGGACACATTCACGAGGGCCGTGGCAAGATAAACATTGGAAGAACGGTATGTGTCAATCCGGGAAGCGTTTATCCCGAAGGGATTCTTCAAGGAGCCTTAATAAAAATCAAGGGAGATAAAGTCACAGCGGTTAATATGACCCAGGGTTAGCGCCCAGGAGGAGATAACTAATGAATACGGCAACCAATGGCGAACAACGCATATTTCTGCGTAAAGCATCGGGACTGGTTCGCACAGCTGGAGGACTCGATACCTTTATATATAACCTCGGGCTGGTCAGCGTCGGTCTAGGCATAGCTAGCATCATGCTCTACGGACCTGCCTACTACCCCGGCGGTAACCTGCTGTGGAGCTTCTTGCTGGCGGGTGTGGCGATGGCACTGATTGCGTTTGGATTCATTACGTGGACCGTAACGCTGCCACGGTCCGGCGGCGTCTACGTGTTTGGTTCTCGTATTCTGCCGCCCTCCATCGCACTCACCATGAGCCTGGTGGAGATAACCGCGTGGTTATTCTATTGTGCTATTGCAGCATACTGGATCATTCTTTTGGGGATATCTCCGGCCCTGACCTTCGCCGGTTACCTCACGGGAAGTGAGGGCTTACAAAAAGCGGGTGCTTGGGTTGTTGAACCCTGGCCTCTGTTTATCGGCGGTTCTCTTATTCTAATCTTATCCGGAATTATCCTGTCGGCGGGGATGAAGTTTTACCTGCTGACACAAAAAATTGTGTTTTCCAGTGCAATGATACTGACTGTCGTTCTAATAGTGGTCTTGCTAACTGGGTCCAATGAAGAGTTTGTGGCTAACTTCAACTCACTAATGGGTCCCATTTTGGGGGTCGATAGTCCCTACCAAGCAATCATCGATTCTGCCAGGGAAAACGGCTGGATCTGGGACGGTGAAACAGACTGGAAGCAAACTTGGCTGGTATCCAACTGGCCGTTCTTGCCATTAGTAGGCGCGGCGTTCTCCATTGCAATCGGTGGAGAGATCAAGTCAGTTGAGCGTTCCCAGAGCTGGGGCATGCTGGGGGCTGTGGTCAGCGCGGTGGTTATTTGGTTGATCGTTGCATCTCTTTGCAACAGCGTGTTTGGTTATGATTTCCTAGGCAGTGCCGGGTACAACTTACTGGAAGGTGTGGGGATCCAGACTGATCCCACTATTACCCTGTTGGCAGGGGTGCTCACACTTTCTCCGTTAATCTGTATTTTGGTGTCATTGGGGTTTATTTGCTGGATGTGGATGTGGATCCCAGGGATGCATACGTTTGGTGTACGGGCGATCGTGGCTTGGTCGTTTGATCGCGTTGCGCCGGAGGCATGGGGCAAGATTTCTCCCACTCGCCATACGCCAATCGTCGCGATCATATTTACCATGATTGTTAACATCATCTTTATGTATTTGTTCGTGTTCTCAGGATTCTTCTCGAGCATCGTGATACTGATCGAAGCCGCGGTGTTGGCATGGAGTGTGGTGCTGGGGGCGGGTATTTTCTTCCCCTATATGCGCCCGCAGATCTATGAAAAATCCCCGATCGCTAAGCGGACCATACTCGGACTGCCGATGATGACAGTGGCCTGCGCGTTGGGCTTCCTCGCGTCGCAGTTTTACTTCTGGACCTTGTGGTCGGATCCGGTCGCCGCCGGGCACGATCCACAACAGCTCGCCATCGTTGCTGGCGTTTTCGTCATAGGTTTTGCGTTCTATTTCGTGATGAAGATGTTGCGCAAATCCCAAGGCGTAGACGTTACATTGGCGTTTAAGGAAATTCCTATCGAGTAGCGTTGTATAGACAGTAGATAGTCCTCATAGTAGCCGCCAATACTGGCGCTGCGGCAACCCATCGGGTTTCGCACTAGGTATTGGCGGTTGTTTTTTTGTATCAATCGGTGATCTTTTCTCTGAGGGAGAGCGTC
>JAOTYS010000674.1 GCA_029861795.1 Gammaproteobacteria bacterium
GCGAACGGTTCCGTCTACACAGGTCTTTCCGGTGAACCGGTCGAGGCTGTAGCCATTCGTGATGGAAAAATCGTCGCCGTTGGTGCCGCCACCGACGTATTGGCCTTCGCTGGCGATGAGACCCGACTGGTTGATCTCGGCGGTAACGTGATGTTGCCCGGTCTCTTCGATAACCATGTTCACGCAGACATCGGTCGTGGTGCACTGATGGAGTGGGAAGGTGGTTTGATATCGGAAGTGCCAGCATGGGTAAGAGAGGCACGAACCATTGCCGAATTGCAGGCAGCGCTGTCTCGCGAGGCCGATCGCGTTGGCCCGGGTGAAACGATCGTGGGTGCACTGAGTCGTGAAATCTGGCCTAACCAGATACTACCCACCCGTGCGGATCTCGACGTGGGTACGACCGTTAACCCCGTGCTGCTGACGCGCGGGCCGCACACGACGGTACTCAACAGCATGGCGCTCGAGCTCGCAGGAATCGATCGTTCAACCACGTTTCCAGGTGGCGGCCACATTGGGCACGACGAAAATGGTGACCCCGACGGACGGCTTTATGATTCGGCGCGTCGACTGGCTGCAGTTGTCGCCACGCCCACGGAAGGCGCGAGTACCGAGAATCCGCCCGGCCTGGACAATCTGCGGTTATTGTTGCTGCAGTTTGCAAGTTCAGGCGTTACGAGTGTCAATGTTGCCGGCGTTCGACCCGACCAGCTACGACATTTTCAGGCGCTTTATGCACGCGACGGCGAAAACCTGCCGCGTGCAACGCTGCAGATCAGGCTGCGCCCCGGTTACGACGCCTATGACGATCTTGATCTGAGCGTTCGGGATGCAATTGCGGAATTGGAAGGCCTGGGGTTCGTCACCGGGTTTGGCGATGAACGTTTACAGATCGGCGCGATCAAGATGAGCATTGATGGCGGCCTGAGCGCTCCGGCGTACTGGTCGACCGAAGGGTATGAGAATCGTCCCGATTATACCGGTGCGATTCGTATTCCCAGCGAGGCCTTTTACCCGGTGGCAAGAAGAGCGCATGAACTCGGCTGGCAACTGGGCATTCATACGATGGGTGACGGCGCAGTTGATATGGTTGTCGAGCAGCTCGACAAAATACTAACCGAACTGCCGCGTGACGATCATCGCCACTATCTTCATCACGTCGCGGTGAAGCCGTCAGCTGATATTATTGCAACAATGGCACGCCAGGGCATTGGTGTTGCGAGTCAACCGGCGTTTACTGTCGGCCTTGGCGCATTTGCCGTCGAATCCCTGGCGGGTGAACGCGAAGCGACCATGAATCCAACGAAATCGCTACAGGATGCGGGCGTGTGGGTGAGCTGGGGTTCGGATGGTGCGCCGTACGGGCCACGCGTCACTTTGTGGACTGGCATAACCCGGAAGGGTTGGGATAATGCAGTCTATGGGCCGGAAGAGGCGGTCAGTCGCGAAGAAGCGCTTCGTTTGCATACCTGGGCACCAGCGTTTCAGACTTTCGATGACGATATCAAGGGAACGATTGAGGTCGGCAAGCTTGCCGACTTTACCATCGTCGGCGAAGACATCATGACGATGGATGCCGACCGAATACGATATCTGCCAATACTAAAAACAATTGTTGGCGGGCGTGAAATCTATTCGTCCGACTAAAATAAGAACGAAATGGGGAATAAAAAGTGATTTTGACTCGAATGCGTTTAGCTGTTTTTCATTTCTGCATCGTGACTGGTGCAATACTCGTTGCATCTCTCGCTGTCGCACAGGACGAAGGTCCCAAAATGATTCCTGCGCCCGATCGTGGTGCAGATGAGGGTGGTGGTCCTTACGGCCGGCTGATCATTCGTGGTGCGACGCTGATCGATGGCACCGGATCACCGCCGCGGGGTCCGGTAGATATCGTCATCGAGAACAATCGTATTGTTGACGTGAAATCCGTCGGCTACCCCGGTCTCGAAATCGATGAAAGCAAACGCCCGACGGACGCCACTCGGGAAATCGATGCGCATGGACAGTACGTCATGCCCGGGATCATTGATATGCATACGCATACCGGTGGCAGCACAAAGGCACCAGAGGCTGAATACAGCTACAAGCTCTGGATGGGTCACGGCATCACAACCGTTCGCGGTGTACCCAGCAGCAATAACGAATTTTCGTTGTCGGAAAAAGCACGCAGTGAGAGAAATGAAATTGTTGCGCCAAGAATATTCTCCTATCACAGACCTGGCTCCGGAGCGGAATTCACGGGCAGGAAAATACTGACAGCTGAAGATGCCCGGGAATGGGTACGCTATATCGCCGGCGAGGGTGCTGATGGTCTGAAGCTGGGTTCTTATCGTCCGGTGATTATGGAAGCCTTACTCGACGAGGCCCGGAAGCAGGGCCTGGGTTCCACCGCCCATCTCGGCCAGATGGGAGTTGCGCAGATGAACGCCCAGAACTCGGCACGGCTG
>JAOTYS010000675.1 GCA_029861795.1 Gammaproteobacteria bacterium
TGGGCGTACCTACAAAGACATGGTCCAGTACGTTCGCGTTCAGGCGAACAAACGGGTGCCCCACCCGGTAAGGATCGTCGCACCTAGCAGGTGCTCCTACATCTGAGTGATGTCCACGTAGGAGCAGCATCCTGCTGCGACCATATGCCATTCAGATTGACACATGTGAATCATCGATGAACGTATTTGGGCGTACCTACAAAGACATGGTCCAGTAGGTTCGCCTTCAGGCGAACGATCTGTCCCTACCCGTTATGAAAAACTCCCTCTAAACCGATGTGTCTTTCGGAAACTTGGGCGCACGCTTTTCTTTGAGGCTCGTCAAGCCCTCTTGTGCTTCGGGTCCGGTCCACGCCATCCACTCAAGCGCCAACGATGCATCGAAGCTTGGTCCTGCCATTCGTAACCAGTTGTTCAGTGCGTACTTGGTCAAGCGGATTGCAGCTTGCGCGCCATTCGCAAGTTGCGTCGCCACCTCGACAGATTTTTTCTCGAGCTCATTGTCTTCCACACACAACGATACTAAGCCAAGGCGTTCAGCCTCCTCGCCCGACAAGGGCTCACAGGTCAACAAGTAATACTTGGCTTTAGCCATGCCGATCAACAGTGGCCAAATGATGGCAGAGTGATCCCCGGCCGCAACTCCTAGACGCGTATGACCGTCTATGATGCGTGCCGTCTTGGTTGCGATGATGACGTCAGCCACCATGGCGGCGGCCAGGCCTGCACCCACGGCCGGCCCATGTATTGCGGCCACTACAGGCTTAGAACAGTTAATGACGTTATAAACGATGTCTCGGGCCTCACGCCAAACGCGCATCCGAGCTTCGTGATCGCTCATCAGTTCATCTACAAGCTCAAACGCCCCGCCGGCAGAAAACGCTTTACCTGCACCACGCAGAATCGCGACGGACACGTCCGGATCAGCATCGACATCGCGCCATATCGATGCCAGCTCTCCATGCATTACTGCATCCGTCGCATTCAGCTTGCCCGCATTTTCCATGGTGACACGCAGCACCCGCTCCGCCGGCCAATCAAACTTTAAACCGCTATAACTCGAGTAACGATCGCTCATCTGTTTGTTCCCATCTACTAGTTGAACACTGAATCATCATCCCTGCACCGGCAGCTTCAGTACATCGTAGCCGTAGGAAATCCGCCTATGCAATACTGGATCTTCTAGCTCAAATTCAAAACGGCCAGCGGGACGGACTCCTCCTATCGCTGCCAGGGTACCACCAAACATAACCGTTCCGTCAGGCAATCTTGAGTCCCCATCGGTGAACTTGCCAATTAAATCGTCCGGCGCAAGCATCGCACCGGCCACACCCTCTTGATAGAGCTCGCGCCGCTCGCCATTGACGATGAACGAACGCAGAATAAGTTGATCCCAATGGGCGCTAACATCCTCATACAACCATAACTCGGGTGCCACGGGTTTTTCACACATCTGCTTGGACACAGTCACACTGTAGGTCTCAACTTCCCGATCAGTGTGATCAGACCCAACACCCACCCATTGCTCCCCTTCATGCTGGATCAGCACAAACTCCACCTCCCCGCTAGATCCGTTTCCGGTCACCTCGATGACCTTCGCGGTGGTCACTCGAGCCGCTGACGTACGGTAGAAGATTGGCGTAGTACGCGGTCGCGTCACCCCCAGTGCCTCAAGTTCGGTGATATGCTTTTCCATCGCCTCCTTATCACGACCCGTCCAACCCGCAATAACCGCACTGGTGAGCGTCACTTGGCGATCACTCACCTTGTCGCGTGCGGTGCAACGGAAGTTTAGTGCCACCTGAATCGACACAGATCCTGTATTCATCTATGGTATAAACAGATCAAAGCCCAATAAGGGCGCTCGCCATAAAGGGCTACGCAACACTTATATGGATACCCTTAGAGGGTGCCCTAGCAGGACAACCAGCACAAGAGTCTAACAATAACGCTAGGGCGATCCACCAAGCGAGGACATTATTATGGCAACTCCGTTAACCGAATCCGAATCGCTGAACAAACGCCGGCTTTACATTGGCGGACAATGGGTCGACCCCACATCCGGGGAGTACTTCGAAAGCTACGATCCCTATACCGCCAAGCCGTGGTGCTTAATTCCGAAAGGGAATGCTGAAGATGTAGACCGGGCTGTAACCGCTGCCCATCAGGCATTCAATAGTGGTGAATGGCCTAAGCTAAATGCTAGCCAGCGTGGCGCCCTACTGCGCAAATTCGGTGATCTCATCGCAGAGCACGCCCGCCGCCTGGCCGAGATCGAAGTGCAGGATAACGGCAAACTGATCACCGAGATGGCGGCGCAGCTCAAATACATCCCTCAGTGGTATTACTATTTCGGCGGACTAGCAGACAAAGTAGAAGGAGCGGTGTTGCCCACCGACAAACCGGTATTCAACTACACGCGTCATGAACCGAAATAGTAATACC
>JAOTYS010000676.1 GCA_029861795.1 Gammaproteobacteria bacterium
GGTCTTACCACAAGCCCGGGCCAGCATCTGACACTCAATGGTCAAGGTGTGCAGGAAATTGTATACACGCTCCGCTGCGGAATCCGGATCGAGTCGCCTGCGCAACATCGGATCCTGGGTAGCGACTCCCACCGGACAACGCCCAGTATGGCAGTGGTAGCAATAACCCGCGGGCACACCCATTTCTTTTTCAAAGTCAGCCTCGGGGATGGCTTTATTACAGTTAAGCGCCATTAACACCGAGTGACCGATGGCAACGGCGTCTGCTCCCAGCGCCAAGGCCTTGGCGACATCACCGCCGTTACGGATACCACCGGCGTATATCAAAGAGATCTCACCGGTCTTGCCTACGTCGTCAAGCGCCTTGCGTGCTTGACGTATCGCGGCAATTCCCGGCACGCCGGTTTCCTCGGTGGCCAGATGGGGACCTGCGCCGGTGCCGCCCTCCATACCATCCATATAAATACAGTCGGGATCTGTCTTGGCCGCCATACGCACATCGTCGTACACCCGCGCGGCGCCGAGTTTCAGCTGTATGGGAATCTCCCAATTGGTGGCCTCACGGATTTCTTGCACTTTGAGTGCAAGATCATCGGGTCCTAACCAGTCCGGGTGACGGGCCGGCGAGCGCTGATCGATACCGGCGGGCAGAGACCGCATCTCGGCGACCTGGTCGGTCACCTTCTGACCCATAAGATGTCCGCCCAGCCCCACCTTACAACCCTGTCCGATAAAAAACTCCACGCCATCAGCCAGTAGCAGATGATGTGGATTAAAGCCGTAACGCGACTGAATACATTGATAAAACCATTTTTCTGAGTAGCGGCGTTCATCTGGGATCATGCCCCCCTCCCCGGAACAGGTCGCCGTGCCTGCCATGGTCGCGCCACGCGCTAACGCCGTCTTGGCCTCATAACTCAGCGCGCCAAAACTCATGCCGGTGACGTAGACTGGGATATCTAACTCCAGAGGTCGCTTTGCACGTGGTCCGAGCACGGTCTTGGTATCACACTTCTCCCGGTAGCCCTCGATCACGAATCGAGTCAGCGTGCCGGGCAAGAAGGTCAAATCGTCCCAAGTCGGGATTCTCTTAAAGAGTGAAAATCCACGCATGCGGTAACGACCAAGTTCCGCTTTGATGTGAATATCGTCAATCACCTCGGGCGGAAAAATAAAACTGTGCCCGAGCGTGTGTTTGTTACGTCCAGAAGTACTCATGTGATTACTCTCCCCTATAGCACCAATTTTTTCTCAGCGGGCTCTAGGTTGTCGTAGTTCCAAAGTTGCTTACCGGCGACGACCTTGGTCATGTTTTCCACGCCGTCGGGGGCCTCCAAACCGTACAGTGCCAACTTTTTCTTTAGCCAGTCACACTCCAGGTCTGTCATCTCACCGTGCACCGCGTCCGTCCCAAGGTTTTTGATCTTGCCGCCTACGTACAGCGTGCCGTCGTACATGGTGTCACCAAAATTGGGACCCGCGTCGCCTAACACAACGATACGGCCGCGTTGCATCATGAAACCGGTGAATGCACCGGCGCGGCCGCCAACGATGATGGTTCCACCCTTCATGTCGATTCCAGTGCGGCTACCCACATCTCCCTTGCAAACCAGATCGCCGCCACGCAACGCGGCGCCAAAGGTGGAACCCGCATTCTTTTCCACCACCACCGTGCCCGCCATCATGTTCTCTGCACAAGACCACCCGACTCGGCCCTTGATATGAACGTTGGGTCCGTCAATCAGTCCACAGCCGAAATAACCCAGGCTACCTTCAAAATAAAGTTGTAGGCGGTTCAAGATACCAACACCTAAGGAATGCTTAGCGCCTGGGTTATGAACAACAATGGTGCCGTAACCTTGGCGCATTAGCTCGCGAATCTTGATGTTGACGTCCTTAATTTCTATCTCCGCAACATCGAATTCGATGCGCTTATTGAAATCCACGTCGAATGACCCGGGATAAGTGAAGTTTTCCGCTTCCTCCGGGGAGAAAAATACCTGTTGGGTGCGACCAGCAAGCTGCTCGGTGTGCATTCCCATCTGATGGGATTCATGATCTTTATTCAGTTCTTCCATACTCGAACCTCCCCTTCATAGGGATCGAAGGTGTCGATTTCGTGAGGAAATATCCTACGTATAGCCACTTCTTCAGAAGCCAGCGCGACCAGATCGTCGCTCTCGTATAACACCATGGGTTTTGCGGCCATTACATCCTTGGCCATCCCTAAAGAGTCCGAGGTAGCCACAACATAGGTGAACACTCCGTCCAGCTCGCTGATGGAACGGGTCATCGACTCTTCCAAGTCTTCTCCCCGATCCATTTGATCGGCCAAGTAGACTGCTATCAATTCCGAATCACAATCCGACATAAAGCGATGGCCACGTCGTTCCAGGGCACGACGACTGTTCCAATAGTTGGTTAGCTGACCGTTGTGGACCACA
>JAOTYS010000164.1 GCA_029861795.1 Gammaproteobacteria bacterium
GTCCCCACAGATCGCTATCGCGAGCCGGTACTGGTGTCCGGGGCTGACGGCGTGGGGACCAAACTCAAGCTCGCCTTTGCCTTAGATCGCCACGACACCGTGGGCATCGACCTTGTGGCAATGTGCGTAAATGATGTTTTGGTGCATGGCGCCGAACCTTTATTTTTCCTCGACTACTTCGCCACAGCACAATTGCAACCGAACCTAGCCAAGAAAGTGCTGCAGGGGATAGGACAAGGGTGTGAGTTGGCGGGAGTCGCGTTACTTGGTGGTGAAACAGCGGAAATGCCCGGGATGTACGCCCGCGGCGAGTATGATTTGGCCGGCTTCTGCGTGGGTGTCGCAGAGAAATCTGAGCTGATCGATGGTTCCGCTGTGACGCCGGGTGATGTATTAATCGGGCTGGCTTCATCTGGCCTACACAGCAATGGCTATTCCCTAGTCAGACGCATTCTCGAGGAAACGGATACGGATCTGGAGCAACCGTTTCACCAGCGTTCGCTGGGCTCAGTCCTTCTTGAACCCACCCGGATATATGTCAACCCTATGCTAAAGCTGAAGCAATCCGTGAATATTCACGCCATCGCACATATCACGGGCGGCGGTCTGCCTGGAAACGTGATTCGCGTGCTGCCAGATCACATCAAGGCGGTAATCGACAGTCGAACATGGGAACGACCTGCACTGTTCGCTTGGATACAGCAACAGGGCAATGTGGATGTTAACGAGATGTATCATACTTTCAATTGCGGTATTGGCATGATTGTAAGCGTTGCCGCCGAGCAAGCGCAGCAGGCCTTGGCTGTGCTGCAGTCTGAGGGTGAGCACGCAACAATCATTGGACACGTAGAGTCGACTGATGAGGCCAAACATGTCCAGATCCGATGACGACAGGGATTGCGTTAACATAGTCGTTCTGATATCCGGCAACGGCTCCAATCTTCAAGCCATCATCGACGATGCCGCGGCCCAAGACTGTCCTTACAAGGTCTGCGCAGTGGTTTGCAACAGTCCAATAGCCTACGGATTGAAACGGGCCAACAATTCTGGGATAACTACGCGAATCATAGACCACCGCGACTATCCGACTCGACGCCAATTCGATCAAGCCTTGATGTCGACAATCGACCAATTTGCGCCGGCGCTGATAGCGTTGGCTGGGTTCATGCGCATTGTTGGTCCCGAGTTCATCGAGCACTATGAAGGCAGAATCATGAATATTCACCCCTCACTACTACCCCAATTCCCGGGCTTGAATACACACGAGCGTGCGTTGGCGGATGGAGCGCGAGAGCATGGAGCAACCGTGCATTTTGTTACAACCGAGCTCGATGCTGGACCAGTCGTTATTCAGTCGTCAGTACCGGTGTTACAGGACGACACGCCGGAGACCCTGGCAGCGCGGGTATTAGAACAAGAACACCGTATCTATCCTCGGGCCATACGTTGGTATGCCGAAGGCCGTCTATCTCTACACCGTGGAAAAGTGCTAGTGGATGGTGCGATTAATGGTGCACATCCGGTGACAACGTCATGACGATTAGAATATTTGTAATTCCGCGCATAATGATGGCGCTTGTTTGCTTAACTCCCCTGTTCACTTTCGCTGTAGCGTTGCCCGATAATCTGACCGTTAGCTATAGCGTAACCCATGGGAAATTGAAACTCGGGTCAATTGAGAAAACGCTAACCCGCCACGGAGACTCGTTTAAATTAGTGGCAGATACCAAGGCCAATGCAATGACCCAGTTGTTCACGGGTGATCTACACGAAGAGGCAACATTCAAGCTGGAGGGCGAGACGCTGTATCCGCTACAATACGCAGTGGTTCGCGATGGGAAGAAGGGTTATCAACGACGTGTCACTTTCGACTGGAAACAGCGCCTGCTGAACTACGATGATGGCCGTGTTGAAGACATCCCCGCCGGATATGTTGCGGACTCGGGCTCTATCTTTTTTGCCTTGATGCTAGACGCAGCGCGGCCCACAACAGGAGACACTGTCGCCGTGGTGACCGGCAAAGGTGTCAATATGTATAGCGTTGAAATCGTCGGCGAAGAGACCCTCAAAACGCCGTTAGGCGAACTCAACACCCTAAAACTGATTCAAACACGCATCGATAAACCTGACCGACAGTTGTCAGTATGGCTCGCAGTGGACAAAGGAAACTTGCCAGTGAAGATTGAGCAGCAGAAGAAAGGCAAGATCTCAACACTGATGATCGAATCAGTGTCCGGACTCTAGTGCAAAGAGTTAGCCCTCGCCTTTGGACTTGATCTCGAATTGTAGTTCACCCTCGCACTCGGCCACTCGAACACAGCCGCCATCACTGAGCTTGCCAAACAACAGTTCCTCGGCCAAAGGTTTTTTAAGCCTTTCCTGAATCAGCCGTACCATGGGTCGAGCACCCATCGCGGGGTCATGTCCATGCACTGCTAGCCAACGCCGGGCCGTCTCATCCACCTCCAAGGTAACATGCTTATCAGCCAACTGTTGTTCGAATTCCAAAATAAACTTGTTGACTACGTGCATGATGGTTTCAGGATCGAGCGACTTAAACGAGATGATAGCATCGAGACGGTTGCGAAATTCGGGAGAGAACGTGCGTTTGATCGCTTCGGTATCGTCGCCCTTATGATCCTGCACAGTGAAGCCCATGGACGTCTTAGCCAATGCTTCAGCACCAGCGTTGGTGGTCATCACAATGATCACGTTGCGGAAATCTGCCTTACGCCCGTTGTTATCGGTGAGGGTGCCATAATCCATGACCTGCAACAGGATGTTATCCACATCTTTATGGGCCTTTTCAATCTCATCCAGCAACAGCACTGAATGAGGATGCTTAGTGATGGAATCGGTTAACAACCCCCCTTGGTCAAAGCCCACGTAGCCCGGAGGGGCGCCGATCAATCTAGAGACCGTGTGGCGTTCCATGTACTCAGTCATATCGAACCGGATCAGTTCAATACCAAGGACATGAGCAAGTTGACGTGTCACCTCTGTCTTTCCCACGCCAGTGGGTCCGGAGAACAGGAAGCTCGCAATGGGTCGGTCAGGGTTGCCGAGCCCCGAGCGTGACAACTTTATCGCATCAGCCAGCGCTGCGATCGCCTCGTCCTGACCGAACACGACTCGCTTGAGGTCTGTCTCTAAGTTCTTAAGCGCAGACTTGTCAGACATCGAGACGTTCTTTGGCGGGATACGCGCGATCTTCGACACGATGCGCTCGATGTCAGCAACACCCACCGTTTTCTTGCGCTTTGCTTCAGGCTGTAACCTGGTATTCGCACCTGCCTCATCGATCACATCGATGGCCTTATCGGGTAGAAAACGATCTGTCACATAGCGCGCAGACAATTCAGCGGCGCTGCGTAACGCAGGACTTGTATACCTTACGTTGTGGTGCTTCTCGAACCGTGATTTCAAACCCCGCAGAATCTGTACTGTCTCCTCAATGGAGGGTTCAGTTACGTCGATCTTTTGGAACCGCCGTGACAAGGCTCGATCTTTTTCAAAGATGCCGCGATATTCCTTGTAAGTGGTCGACCCAATACACTTTAATTCCCCTGTCTGGAGCATTGGTTTTAGCAGATTCGATGCATCCATCGCGCCGCCAGAGGCAGCGCCTGCGCCAATCACCGTGTGAATCTCGTCGATAAATAGAATTGCACCTTCAGTCTGCTTCAGTTGGTTTAGCACAGCCTTGAGGCGCTGCTCAAAATCTCCACGGTATTTGGTACCTGCTAGCAGCGCGCCCATGTCCAAAGCGTAAATGATACTCTGGCTAAGCACCTCGGGCACATTTCCTTCGACGATGTTCTTGGCTAAGCCCTCGGCGATTGCAGTTTTTCCTACACCAGCCTCACCGACATACAGAGGATTATTCTTTCGGCGGCGGCACAGAATTTGAATGGTTCGTTCAAGCTCATTTTCTCGACCGATTAGTGGATCTATTCGCCCTGCCAACGCCTGTGCGTTCAAGTCGACGGCGTAAGCTTGTAACGGGCTTGAGGATGTCCCCTCCTCCTCTTCATCGACATCGGTATCTTCGGGTGCTGGCAGCCCTGCAGCATCGCCGCTCACCTTAGAAATCCCGTGGGCGATGTAGTTCACGACATCGAAACGGGTCACGCCTTGCTTGTGAAGAAAATAAACTGAGTGCGAGTCTCTTTCCGCAAATATCGCCACTAATACGTTGGCGCCATTTACCTCTTTTCGACCTGAGCTTTGCACATGCAAGATGGCTCGTTGAATGACCCGCTGAAATCCAATGCTTGGTTGGGTCCCGACATCGCTATCCGCAGGGATTAAGGGAACATATTCATCGAGGAATTCGGCCAGATTTAGCCGCAACTCTTCGATGTCTCCACCACAAGCATGAATCACCCGCGCCGCCGTGGGGTTGTCCAGCAGCACTGCCAGCAGATGCTCCACAGTTACAAATTCGTGCCGAGCTTCACGTGCCTGCTGGATCGCAGCATTCAGTGACGACTCTAACTCTTGCGACAACATTAATCAGGCTCCATGGTGCATTGCAAAGGGTGTTCATGTTCCTGAGCAAAATCTAGCACTTGCCTTACCTTTGTCTCCGCCACTTCACAAGTGAACACCCCGCACACACCCATACCTCTTTGATGCACATGTAGCATGATGCGTTCAGCTTGCTCCCTAGGCAAGGAAAAAAATCGCTCCAGTACAATCACTACAAACTCCATTGGCGTATAGTCATCGTTCAGCAGAATGACCTTATACATCCTCGGCTTTTTGAGCCTAGGTTTCGCCTCCTGGAGGGCCAGACCGTCACTGTTGTCGTGTTGGATCTTCTCACTCATAGCGGCAACCAATGCAATTCTACCGCCGATCGCACGGCAAATCCCATATAGTGTGGCCACATATAGTGCGGCCAGTTCACCAGGGAGTATGCCCGGCGTCTTCTGCCCTCAGCGCCTACAACCCGGTTAATCATAAGGCACCCGCTCAATTGATTCTGCGGGCGGCGCTAAGAATTTCAAGTGCAGAGGTAAGTGCGGACGAGCCCAACAGGTTGGGTACCAGCCATCCTAGGGGATGAACACCCACGTAGGGCTACGCCCCGCGGGTCTTGCCGACAGGTGGGCCCAGAGAAGTTAGAGCTTAGGGTTGGCCGGCAGCGGCTTGCTTCACGTCCGCGTCGTCGAATTGAGCCTCTTCGGTGGACCCGCTCAATGCCGTCAGTGAGCTTGTGCCGCCGGCAACTACCTGGGCTACTGCATCGAAGTAGCCTGCCCCAACCTCACGCTGGTGCTTAGTGGCGGTATAGCCCCGGCACTCCGAGGCGAACTCGCGCTCCTGCAATTCCACATATGCCGACATTCCGTGATCGCGATACTTGTCCGCTAGATCGAAGATCCCGTAATTCAATGCGTGGAACCCGGCGAGCGTGATGAATTGGAACTTGTACCCCATTGCCCCCAACTCGCGCTGGAATTTAGCGATGGTGGCGTCATCTAGATTCTTCTTCCAGTTAAAGGAGGGCGAGCAATTGTAAGCCAGCTGCTTGCCGGGATACTGATTGCGAATGGCCTCTGCAAACCGTTTGGCGAATTCTAAATCTGGCGTGCCGGTTTCACACCACACCAAGTCCGCAAACTGCGCATATGCCAATCCTCGAGCAATAGCCTGATCAAGCCCGTTACGCACCCGAAAGAAACCCTCTGAGGTGCGCTCACCGGTACAGAACTCGCGGTCGCGCGGATCGATATCGGATGTGAGCAAAGTCGCGGCTTCAGCGTCGGTGCGTGCTAGCAAGATCGTGGGCACACCCATGACGTCCGCAGCCAGGCGAGCGGCCACTAGTTTTTGCACAGCCTCTTGGGTCGGCACCAGAACCTTGCCGCCCATGTGTCCACACTTCTTGGCCGAAGCCAATTGGTCTTCAAAGTGAACCCCGGCAGCCCCTGCCTCGATCATAGCCTTCATCAATTCGAAAGCATTCAGTACCCCACCAAAGCCCGCCTCAGCATCGGCGACTATGGGCACGAACCAATCGATCTCATGATTGCCTTCGCAGTGGTGGATTTGGTCCGCACGCTGAAAGGCATTGTTGATTTTCTTCACTACCGCCGGCACGCTATCCACAGGATACAAGCTCTGATCGGGATACATCTGATAGGCGTTGTTGGCGTCCGCGGCGACCTGCCAGCCACTCAGGTAGATGGCGGGCAAACCGGCCTTGGCCATTTGCATCGCCTGATTTCCAGTCAACGCGCCCAGCGAGGCTACGAATGCGTCCGTATTAATCCGATTCCAAAGCTTCTCGGCACCCATTCGCGCAAGGGTGTACTCAATCTGCACCGAGCCTCTAAGGCGCGCTACTTCCGCCGCAGCATACCCTCGTCGAACCCCCTTCCAGCGAGGATTCTGGCTCCACTCTCGTTCAATCGCCTCAACCATGCGTTCTGTTTCCATAGCGTCCTCGTGTTTCATCTATGCCCGTGATGAGCACCCCCCACAATGGAGCTGCCAGTTTGTACGCGCAGTGTATGGTTAGGTCCTTTCATTTGACAAACCAATTATTTCAATATTTACTATTTATCACATTTATAGACCCCTCCGCTCATGGCCTCGACGACCGTCCCGTATTACAAACAAAATCGGCTGAAACAGCTGCGAGCGTTTTGTTACGCTGCCAACACCGGCAGCATCTCCAAAGCTGCTGAGAAGCTGTTCTTGAGTCAGCCTTCAGTTTCGCTGCAGATTCAGGCACTTGAGCGGGAACTGTCTACTACCTTATTCGAGCGGCGAGGACCTAGTATCAAGCTCACGCCCCACGGAAAACTTTTGCGTGAAATGGCGTTGCCCCTGGTGCAAGGTATCGATTCGCTGGCAGAAACATTTGCGGCCAGTTGCGGCAAAATTGAGGTGGGCGATCTCAACATAGCCGCTGGGGAATCCACCATCCTGTATATCCTGCCGGAGCCAATAAAGCGCTTCGCGGACCGCCATCCTGGGATCCGCCTAAAACTGCACAACGTTACTGGCAGGGACGGACTCGCCATGCTTCGAGCCGATGAAGTGGATTTTGCAGTGGGCTCAATGTTGGAGCTGCCAGAAGACATTACCTATGTACCGATATTCACTTACTATCCGAGGTTAATCACGCCGCTGGATCATCCCTTGGCAAAGCAGCAGGAGATACGTTTAGAGGACATCAGCCCCTACGGATTGATCTTGCCGCCGCGGCACTTAAGTACTTGGGGCGTGGTCGATCTGGTGTTTCAACAGCATAACGTGCCCTACAAAGTGACCCTTGAGGCGGGTGGCTGGGAAGTGATTAAGCGTTACGTAGAGATGGGGCTCGGTGTGTCCATCGTCACCGACATTTGCCTCATGGGGACAGAGCGCGTGGCAAAGATTCCGCTAGATCAATATTTCCCAAAGCGGACCTACGGCGTAGTGCTAAAAAGCGGAAAGTTCCTGACCCCGCAAGCCGAGCGCTTTATCGATATGATGGGGGGAGGCCGAAAAATAGACCAACAGCCAGCCAAGCAAGGAGACAATGCCGCTTGGCGCGCCGCTTCGGGGTGAACTTCGGTGTTTCGAAGCAATGCTCACCGACGCAAAAGTACACCGTAGCCACGGGCCCGGTTGCCTTGACTACCCCTATTACAGCCAACAAACACGGCGAAATCATCCCTGGTTTCCACCGAATCATGTCGCGGATGCTGGGGTTAGTGATTAGGTAGAACCTCTGTGATTTGGTGCCCTCACGTAACGGTGGCCGCGATAATAGAGCGACAAGGTAAATTCTTGCTGGTGGAAGAGCGCGTAGATAACAAGCTAGTTCTGAATCAGCCAGCGGGCCATTTGGAGGAAAATGAATCCTTGCTACAAGCGGTAACTCGCGAAACCCTGGAAGAAACGGGCTGGGAGTTTGAACCAAATGCGTTGATCGGGGTGTACCTTTGGAGGCACCCGGAAAAAGGCGTCACTTATTTGCGATTTGGTTTTACCGGTGAACTAAGAGCCTGCAATGGGAAGCCGGATAGTGAGATTGAACGGGTAGCGTGGCTGACGGAAAAACAGATACGGGGCGAGCTGCACCGCCTACGCAGCCCACAAGTACTCATCGGAATCGATGACTATAGAAAGGGAAAACGTTATCCTGTGAGCTGTTTACACGACCTCTCTGACCACATTTGTGCTGATGCCCCTTGCCATGAAGCGTAAAAGTGTTGGCGTGATTGTCTTTTTCGCGCTGGCAGGCCGAGCTTTTGCGCTAGACCCTCACCCAACGCTGGACAGGATTCCAGTTTGCTATAACTACAGCTGTGCGGTACGGCAAGTCATTGGCATTTCACAGACTGACTGGGGCGGGGTCGCCGGTTGGTTCTATCCCGCGGCCACCGCCGCCGCCCAGGAACGTGAGCAGATTCGCCATGCTATCGGCTGGATTGAGGTATTGGTCGGGCGGCAAACCCCAACGCATCGCGACAAAGGCAGAAACCCATACGATGTTCAATGGCCCGGACAACTCGACTGTATTGATGAGTCCCTGAATACCACGACATATCTTCGATTGTTGCAGGCCGAGGGGTTACTTAAGTGGCATCGCGTACTAGACCGGGTTCGTCGGCGAACATTCGTGGATCAGCATTGGGCGGGGCAGATCGAGCAGATCAACACTGGGAAACGCTACGTAGTCGACTCGTGGTTCCTCGACAACGGCACGCTCCCATATGTTCAAAAACTAGATGATTGGGCAGACGTTTCAATGTTTTCCAGTACCTATCATTACGTCCCGAGTGAATGACAGATGTAAAGCTAACGCTCCTGTGTTCAACACAAGACTGGTGCCCACGCACATCAACCTGTGATCCGCAATTCTCGCTAACAGCGCAATATCCACTCGCAATGATGCCAAAGTGAACTCATGGGCTATGAATCACAAAAACACAAAGATCGTGGTCGGCATGTCTGGGGGTGTGGACTCCTCTGTGACGGCCCTAGTACTACTCGAGCAAGGGTATGATGTCCGTGGCATGTTCATGAAGAACTGGGAAGAGGACGACCGCGAGGACTATTGTGCGGCCGCCCAAGACTATGCGGATGC
>JAOTYS010000677.1 GCA_029861795.1 Gammaproteobacteria bacterium
GGCCGCATGGCGGAATCCTGAGGAGCATCGCCGAGCGGTTTGAGCAGGATTGTTCGCCTGAAGACGAAACCTACAATATGCCTATGAAACCGTTGATACCCCTTGTAGGTGCGCCTTCAGGCGCACAAGGGCTGTTCGCCTGAAGGCGAACCTACTTAACGGTACCCGTCGTAGGTGCGCCTTCAGGCGCACGCAGGATTGTTCGTTGGAAGGCGAAGCTATAATAGCTTTGTAACCTAATGATGCCCTGGTAGGTGCGCCTTTAGGAGCGGACAGCGTCTAGACAGATTAGCGAGGACAATGACTACCGACGACGTGAAGCAGCAATACACCGACGAGTTGGTTGCCTATCTGCAGTTGTTTCGTGGTGAAGGATTTCTGTCTCCCGGCGGGGTCGCGGATACTGCCCAAGCATTGGATGGCGTGGAAATCGACGGCCGCGAAGTGCTGGATCTTGGCTGCGGACTTGGCGGCGCCGATATCATACTGGTGCGCGACTACGGCGCGAACACAGTAGTCGGTATTGATGTGGAACGGTCCGTGCTTGAGCGAGCGATAGCCACTGCCAGGGAACATGACCTGGGCCATCGCATCGAGTATAGGCGGGTGAACCCTGGCCCACTTCCGTTAGACGGCGCAAGTTTCGATATTGTGTTTACCAAGGATGTAATGGTTCATATCCCGGACAAGCTGGGCCTCTATGGCGAGATTTTCAGAGTGTTGCGCCCGGGTGGTGTGTTTGTCGGCGGTGACTGGTTGCGCGACAACCCCGGTCCGTATTCAGATGCGATGAGAACGTTTGTCGAAGGCACAGGACTTATTTTCTTCATGGAAACTTTGCAGAGTTTCGAGCCAGCACTGCGACAAGTCGGTTTTGTAGATATAGAGATACGTGATCGTAATGCCTGGTTCGCTGAAGAGGCTCGCCGAGAGATGGAGTTGTTAGAAGGGCCTCTGGCACAGCAGGTGTTGCAGCTACGGGGTCGCGAGGCCACCGACCGTTCAAACCAGTGCCAGCGTGACATGATTGCGGTGCTAGACAGCGGCGAATTTCGCCCAGTGCACATGCGCGCGCACAAGCCTTGAGGGCATGGCGTGGCTAGACTTTTGCCAGGGGTTTGCATAATCTGATCTCCTGTCAAGTAGGCCTGTAGTGCACAGCACCAAAAGCCGGTAAGGAGAATTCAAATGCCCAAGTATCAAGTCAGACGCAAGGCGGAGAGCTACGGTCACGCAGTCGGTATATTACTGCTCGACTATCGCGGGCCGTTTATTCCTGGGGATGTGGGAAACGCGACCACTTACGACTATCCAGTGCTCTACAAAACCGTTGATGGCTTAACCCTTGATCGGGTGTTGGTGGGTGATCCCGAGTATGAGCGGGCGGTGGTGGATGCGGCCTTGGAACTCCAAGACTACGGTGTTAAAGGCATCAGCAGTGACTGCGGGTTTTTGATCAATTATCAACATGCGGTGACTAAGGTCGCTAATGTCCCTGTGTTTATGTCTAGCATGTTGCAGCTTCCATTTGTCGCATCGTCGGTGGGCTCACGACCAGTTGGCATGATCACTGCAAATTCTGCAAGTGTCGGTAACCGCGTGCTGGAACTTGCCGGCGTGCGGACGGATCAACAGATCATTGTGAAGGGGCTTGAAGACGAACCGCACTTTAAGGAAGCGATCCTTGAGGAAGGCGGCACCCTGGATTCCGATTTGATTGAGAGTGAGATTGTGGAGGCAGCCAAAGGCATGGTCGAAAAACACCCGGACATGGGTGCGCTGGTGATCGAATGTTCGTTGTTGCCGCCGTATAGCAAGTCGGTCCAAGACGCGATCGGCCTTCCGGTATTCGATTTCATTTCCATGATCGATTATTTTTACGCGGGAACGCACCAACAGCACTATTACGGTTACTACTAAGACCGCCAGGGTTCACTCCTGACCGTGACCACCAAACCCGCAATCAGTGTTGGCGATGATGCTGGAACAACCGAGTTTCCAGTGGTTGCCACGTTTGACATCCGTTATCGCCAATATTTGGATAGTGCCGCGCACGTTGTGCACCCGCTGCCCGATAATTTTCAGCAACCGAGCGCGTTGCTGCCACTATACCGGGCGATGGTGTTGACTCGTTTGGTCGACGCAAAGTGCGTCGCGTTGCAGCGCACCGGACGTTTGGGTACGTACGCCACAGCGCTTGGGCAAGAGGCGGTACCGATTGGTGTCGCCAGTGCCATGGTCGACAGCGATGTGCTGGTGCCCTCATACCGCGAGGGTGGGGCTCAGTTGTGGCGCGGAGTCTCTCTTGACGAGTATCTACTCTATTGGACCGGTGACGAGCGCGGCAGTAACTGGTCGGGTCCGCGCGAGGATTTTCCGGTGAGCATCACCGTCGGCGGTCACGCGCTGCATGCGGTGGGCGCAGCCACTGCTATTAAGCA
>JAOTYS010000678.1 GCA_029861795.1 Gammaproteobacteria bacterium
GGTCGAGCCAGGCTACCTTTTCAATGAGTTCAGGAATCTCTTGTCTCAACAGAGCCTCCTGTCGCTCACGAAGGTCGGCAGAGACTTCAATAATCAGGTATCGGTCGGGCAAAACTTCGAGATCGGCGAGCTTGTGAAGTACGTCCACAGCAAGACGCCCACTACCAGCACCAAATTCCAGTATTGAGGGCGAATCCACCCGGGCAAGGACGCTTGCGCACTGACGCGCGAGAACGCCACCGAAGACCGGGGACACCTCAGGGGCCGTTACAAAGTCGCCCGAAGGACCAAATTTGGCGGCGCCCGCGCTGTAGTATCCGAGCCCGGGAGCGTACAGGACGTGGTGCATATACTCGGCAAAACTGATCATCCCGCCGGCAGCTGCAATCTTCTCGCGCAGGAAATCGGCAACGCGAGCACTGTGCGCCGCACTTTCGGCGTCCGGCTCTGGAAGCGACAAGCGCTGCTCCTGTTGCATAATGCTGCCTTTAGTAAGTGAATCGACGAAGGGCCATCGATGCCGTCAACCGACAATCTCAATAACAAAGTTGCGCTGATCACCGGTGCTGCAAGACGTATAGGTGCCGCTATTGCGACAAGACTGCATCAAAGTGGCGCTGACGTCGCCATCCATTATCGCGGATCTGCCGACGAAGCGGCAGCGCTTGCCGACAAATTAAATGCGCAACGTCCGGATTCAGCATCGATCTTCGCGGCTGACCTGACCGATTTGGAAGCGCTGCGGGAGCTTGTCGACGGTGTGCACGATTGGCATAAGCGACTCGATATTCTGGTAAACAACGCCTCCAGTTTTTACCCGACACCTATTGGTGAAATAACTGAGGACCATTGGGACGACCTGCTCGGCAGTAATCTCAAGGCACCCTTGTTTTTGTCACAAGCGGCGGCGCCATCTTTACGCGCAACCAACGGCGTGATAATCAATATCGTCGATATTCACGCGCAAAGACCGCTGCGAAATCATGCGGTTTACGGGGCAGCGAAGGCCGGGCTCGCCATGTTGACCCGTTCACTGGCGAAAGACCTTGCCCCGGCCGTGCGCGTGAACGGCGTTGCACCGGGTGCCATTCTCTGGCCTGAAAACGACATGAGTAACGAGACAAAGAACGTCATCCTTGGGCAAATTCCGCTTCAACGCGCGGGTGATCCTGGCGACATTGCCGATTGCGTCCTGTACCTTGCGCGCGATGCGGACTACGTAACCGGGCAGATCATCGCCGTGGACGGCGGTCGTTCCATAGGCTGGTAACGAAGTGAAAATAATGACTCTGAGTGACTACAACGCGGCCGAGATGCGCATGCTTGGCGAAATGGGAATTCCGGAACTAGATCCTTGAAGGCAACTTTCCTTTGGTTGGCGGCTCTGCTCCTGTCTTCGGTATCCGGGAATGTTGCGGCAGGGGATATCAATACCGAAGAGGGTGAATTCACCTGGCCTGACGGTCAGACGATGGCTGTCAGTCTTTCCTATGACGATGCCCTCAATTCCCAACTGGATAATGCGATTCCTGCGCTGAACAGACACGATTTAGCTGCATCGTTCTATCTAACCCTCGTATCTTCAACTGTAAGGGACCGCTTGAGCGAATGGCGTACGGCGGCCATGCAAGGACACGAACTGGGTAATCACACGATTTATCATCCTTGCAGCGCTGACTTGCCCGATAGAGGCTGGGTTAAAGGTTACTACAACATAGACGACTATGTGATCGAGGAGATAGTGGATGAGATCACTGTGGCCAATGGCTTCCTCTACGCAATAGACGGGCGAAGCGAACGTACGCTGACACCGCCGTGCGGCGACACATTGGTCAGCGGTGAAGACTACATACCTGCCGTGCGAGAGCTATTCATCGCAATCAAAGGGTATGAGTCCGAAGATGAGGCCTTTGCGAACTGGTGGGGACCAGTCGGGGTTTCCGGTTCGGAGCTGGTTGATCGCATAAAAGCCGAGGCAGCCAGCGGCACCAGACTATTCAACATCATTTTTCACGGGATTGGCGGGGATCATCTGACTGTATCGTCAGAGGCGCACGATCATCTGTTGGAATACCTGGCTGACAACCGAGAGACTTACTGGGTTGATTCCTACATCACCATCATGAAACATGCCTCCGGAAACAGCGCGTTCGAGGCAACACGTTAGCTCATACAAAAAAATAGTATTCCCATTTCATGCCCACCGTCTATTCGTGCTTGCCACGACTTGAGGTCGTCGAGCGCGAGCAGATGTAATAGACGAGAAAGGCAAAACTAGCGAAAGCTAGGGGCGCAAAGCCACGGGTCCTCGCTTCCTCCGCGACGTTTGGACGCCACGAAGGACCCTAAGATCGCCGGGCCGCCGATTCTGGTCAGTTAGAAACAGGAGGTCGTCATGAGCAGAGTTTCAAGTGCAATCATTTTTTTCGGTGC
>JAOTYS010000165.1 GCA_029861795.1 Gammaproteobacteria bacterium
TTCATGACGAGTGTGCGGGTAACCCCAGTCGCTTGGTGTATTTATGGGTGGTGCTGACGATACCTACAGAGAACTCAATTATAGCACTATGCAGCAACCTAAAGTGTGGATCAACGGTCTGAGATTTTCCACAGCCAGAGATCCCTATCCCAACTTTCAGCTTCATTGACTTGTAATAATACGCAAAAACCCTAACGATTGTTCAGTGAAAGAATCATCATTATGTGTGGACACACAGACAGAGCCTGATAAGCCGTGCCGGATCCTCGTTAGGCATATCTTGCCTCCCGTTGAAGGTAGGCAGAGCTGAATATTACTGTGCTCTAGTCGACTGCGGGATCGACCGGCGAGCCTGCAATGAGGCCCCCGTCGGCGGTGAAACATTGCCCGGTAACAAACTCCGACTCATCACACGACAACCACAGCGCCATATTCGCTATATCTTCAGGGCATCCCAAACGGCCCACAGGGTGTCTTGAAATGGCGGCTCGACGCGCGGCCTCGGGGTCTGCAGCGACTGAAAAAGTCTGCTTGAGCATGTCTGTCTCGATCCATCCCGGACATATTGCGTTGCAACGAATTCCGTCTTCGCCGTGATCCACTGCAATGCTTCGAGTTAATCCAGTGACTCCGGCCTTTGAAGCGTTGTACGCGGCCAAACCTTTGTCCGCAACAAGGGCGCTGATAGATGCAAGATTAATGATCACACCACCCCCCTGTTGTCGCATATGAGGGATTGCATACTTGCTGCAGAGGAATACTCCTTTTAGGTTCACACCCATGAGCTGGTCCCACTCATCCTCGGTGGTGTGCTCGACGGTCTTCTCCATCTCAATACCTGCGTTATTGATCAGAATATCGAGCCGCTTGGTACGGTCGCTCGCGTACTGAATGAGCCTCACGACGTCTTCGGACATAGAGACATCAGCGCGTTGGAAGTCCACCCTATCGGCTCCAGTGGTAAACGGTAGGCGCAACTCACCGCGGCCCGCCACAACGACGTGAGCGCCTTCCCGCACAAATCGCTCGACGATAGCCCGCCCGATACCGCGCGTACCACCGGTCACGATTGCAGTCTTTCCTTCAAGTTTCCCCATTCAGCAACCTGTTCTATGCGAGCATGCTCATCTTCTATGACCTATCGAGGCGAGTATAGATGATTCAATTTTACGGACCCACTCACTGTGCCCCAGGCAATACTGAAAAATCCACGCGTCGCCGTGCCATCGCCACACACTGGATCGGAGACGACGCCTTCCCGCGCGTGCGCTGACAGGGTTTAAGCATCTGTTTTTGCGGGCGCACGCTTGTGAAAACGGTAGCTACGCCGTGGATGGGGTTGTGAAGTGAATGATTCTCGAGCCGAGCCTCACAAACTAAGGCGAGTTCGTTACCGCTATGAATTCTTCGATTAGCCGATTCACTTCGCTGGCCTTTTCCATGTGTACCATATGCCCGGCGCCCTCTAAGATGTGACTCGGTGCTGTTTGGCCCAGGTTGCGCGCATGAGCTACAGGCAATATTTGATCCTCCTTACCCCAAATCACTTGCATTGGCATTGTTAGCTTTCGCAACTCGTCTTGCAACTGCGCTGCCTGCTTGCCATGGGCAAACGCGGCTTCAGCGATGGTTGTTAGCGCGGTCTCCACACCATCTAATCGTTTGAATTTAAGCACGTCATCGATCAGCTCACGTCTTACCAGCTTGGGATCAGCAAACAACATTTGCAGCACTGGCTTCAGCTCTTTGCGTCGATTCGCGCCAATGAAGCCATTGATGTAGTCCATGTTGATATCTGGTCCTAAGCCACCCGAACAAATCAGTGTCAGGCTTTGTACCCGTCCTGGCAGGTTCAACGCGAGGTTTGCCGTCACTGCCCCACCCAGGGAGTGACCTACAAGATGGAGTGTTTTAATGTCAAGTTCGTCCAAGAACTCATGGACTGCTTGAGCGAGACTACTTACATCTCCTGCCGTCAAACTCTTACTCGAGCCTCCATGGCCGGGAAGGTCCAAAGACAACGTCGCACGACGCTCCGCAAGCACGGGTTGGTTAAATAGCCAATTATTAAGGTCACCGCCGAACCCGTGTACCAGAACGACACTTGCTCCTGCATCTTCGCCCAACTTTAGATAGCGAACCGAACGCCCGCCAATCGCAATGGTCTGAGGCTCCACGGCACCACTTTCCGCCGCAACAACTACCTTAAGATCCTTCTGGTATTGATCGACAAAGGCATCAACCTCCGCGTCGGAGACCGAGAGATCGGCAACCACACCCAACAACGCGCCCACGCTAACAGTGTCACCATCAGTTGCTACGCGACGACGCAACACCCCGGACACCGGCGATTCATAAACATTAGTGATTTTTTCGGTCTCGATATCCAACACATCGCCACCTGCCTGCAGCGTGTCCCCCTCGGCGACATGCCAAGCCGCGACCATTCCTTCGGTCATAGCAAGACCCCATTTAGGCATAGTGATGGGTTGAATCTTATCTGTCATAGTCGACCTCCTTAATCGACTGGTTAATAGCCACACTCATCTCACCGGCCACCGCGCCCCAACGTTGTATACGCGACTCCTCATGTGCACGACCCTCCCGGTTGCGCACATTGCTCACGCGGGTAATGTGCTACGCGTGTCCCACCACGCCTCGCACCGCCGCCGTAATCTTTTCCGGATTAGGGATAAATAAATCCTCAAGCTCCGGTGCGAAAGGCGGCGGGGTATGTGGCGGGGTCACCATCTTTATCGGTGCCTTCAGTGCGTCGAATGCATTTTGTGCCACTAACGCAGAAATATCTGTGGCCATATTGCAACGTGGAGTTGCCTCATCGACGATCACTAAACGCCCCGTGTCCTCGACACTCTCGATGATGCTGTCTTCGTCCAGTGGCGACGTGGTACGGGGGTCGATCACGGTACAGCTTATGCCATCCTTCTCTAAGTCGTCCGCCACTTGATTGGCAAACTGAACCATGCGCCCCAAGGCGACAACGGTGACATCGTCGCCCTCGCGGGTGATGTTCGCTTCACCGAAAGGAATGGTATAGGCCTCGTCCGGCACCTCTTCTTCCTCATCGTACATGACCTTATGCTCACAAAAGATCACCGGGTCATCGTCTCTTATAGCCTGAATCATCAGACCCTTGGCCTCATAGGCTGAGGAAGGCATCACCACTTTCAGCCCCGGGATATGAGTAAAGATTGGATAAAGGCATTGACTGTGCTGACTGGCGGCGCGGAAGCCCGCACCGTACATAGTGCGAATCACCACCGGGGTCACTGCCTTACCGCCAAACATATAACGAAATTTCGCGGCCTGGTTAAAAATCTGATCGAAGCATACGCCCATGAAATCAATGAACATAAGCTCCGCAACGGGTCGTAGGCCGGTGGCCGCAGCGCCCACTGCAGCACCAACGAACGCGCTTTCTGTAATCGGCGTGTCCAGTACACGCTCACGGCCGAACTCAGGCATCAACCCCTTGGTCACTCCCAGCACGCCACCCCACGCATCGTCTTCGCCGGGCGCTCCCATTCCACCAGCGTTGTCCTCACCCATAACGATAACAGTCGGATCGCGACGCATCTCTTGCGCTAGCGCTTCGTTGATAGCTTGTCGGTAGGATTTCTTTGCCATGACTGTCCCCTCCCCTAGTAGGTCACATAGACGTCGGTAAGCAGGTCTTGTTCCCCAGGTGGTGGGGCGGCTGCAGCCTCGGCCACCGCCTGATCGATAAGTGCGGTGGCCTGTTTTTCGATCTCATCGAGTTGCTTAGCTTCCAGTAATCCCGCTTCCGTCACTCGCTGACGGAATAGTTTCAAACAGTCCTTGTCCGCCCGAAGCTTGTCAACCTCGTCCGCTGCGCGATAGGTGGTCGCATCACCTTCAAAATGACCGTAGTACCGGTTGGTCTGCACATGAATAAGACTCGGGCCGTCTCCATTGCGCGCCCGTGCAACGGCCTCGCTCGCCGCATCGTATACATCGAAAAAGTCATGCCCATCGACCCGTCGGCCCGGCATACCGAAAGCCTCCGCACGCTTTAACTGATCTCCCGCCACCGACCAAGAGCTGGCGGTGGACTCGGCATAGCCATTATCCTCGACCACAAAGATGGCCGGCAGATTCCATACCTTCGACAAATTCAGCGATTCAAGGGTAGTGCCTTGATTGGATCCGCCGTCGCCGACAAAGGCCACGGCCACACCACCGGTCTTAAGATTCTTTGCAGATAGTGCAGCGCCGCAGACCAACGGCGGGCCACCCCCCACGATTCCATTGGCACCCATCATTCCTTTTTTTAAGTCGGCGATGTGCATGGAGCCACCCTTGCCGCCGCACAATCCATCCTTACGCCCGTAAATCTCCTTCATCATCGCCTTGATATCACATCCCTTGGCGATGCAATGTCCATGTCCTCGATGTGTGCTGGCGATACAGTCCCTATCATTCAAATGCATCATCACCCCCACCGCTGATGCTTCTTCACCGGCGTAGAGATGCACGAATCCCGGGATACCACCGGCGGCAAACTCGATATGGACGCGCTCCTCAAACTCACGTATTTCGCACATCCCGCGGTAGGCCTTAAGCAATTCCTCGCGAGCCAATTGCATAGCTATCTCCTCCTTATGGTTGCGTGGCTAAATCACAGAAGACTCCTCGACCTGATGGTGCTCGAGCCTTTCACTGTTCCCTATTAAGAGTGCTCCATTGCAGGATTTCCATTGTATCTCATGCTGAGGGCGGCGCGACCAGGGGTCGACTATCGGTCGGTTCAGCGGCAGCCCAGCATCTGCCGCCCCCTGATCACGAAAATACTTCGAGGTACGAGGTATACTGCGCTCCCTCGGTCCAATCTTGAATCAGCCTGGACTCCGTTTCCAGTAACAATAGTGGCGAAGGGGATAGGGAATGGCGAATACTTATGACTACATCATTATTGGCGCAGGATCTGCCGGATGTGTGCTGGCGAGTCGTCTCACCGAGGATCCTAATGTCAAAGTCCTTCTGCTCGAGGCGGGCCCCATGGATCGCAGTCTTTACATCCACATGCCTGCCGCATTTTCCTATCCCTTGGCCGACGACAAGTTCAACTGGTACTACCATACTGATCCGGAACCGTACATGGACAACCGTCGTATGTACTGTGCCCGTGGTCGCGTGCTGGGCGGCTCATCGTCTATTAATGGCATGGTTTATGTGCGCGGTAATGCATTGGATTACGACGGGTGGGCTAGAAATAGTTTGGCGGAGTGGTCTTACGCCCATTGCCTACCTTACTTCCGAAAATCCGAAACCTTTGATCAAGGCGCCGACGATTACCGTGGCGGCGACGGTCCACTAAATGTCTCTACGGGACGCTGCGACAATCCGCTATTTAATGTCTTTGTCGAAGCGGGCTTACAAGCCGGCTACCCCTACACAGAAGACATGAACGGTTATCAACAGGAAGGTTTCGGCAAGATGAACATGACGGTGCACAAGGGTGAACGCTGGAGCGCTGTGAAGGCTTACCTGCGAGCCGCCATGAGCCGTGCTAACTTGACCGTGGAGGTCAAGGCCTTCACCAATCGTATCCTCTTCTCCGGTACGCAAGCCACAGGGGTGGAATACGAACGAGCAAATCATACTCATCAAGTTCACGCAGAGCGCGAGGTCATTGTGTGCGGCGGCGTAATCAATTCACCACAGCTACTTATGCTGTCTGGGATCGGCAATGCAGATGACTTGAACAACCTGAATATTCCCGTGGTACAACACCTGCCCGGTGTTGGCGAGAACCTACAAGATCACCTCGATCTATATATCCAATACGAATGCAAGCAACCCATTACCTTATATAACTCGCTCAAACCACTAGGTAAATTGAAAACGGGTTTGGAATGGTTGTTATTTAAAAAAGGCGTGGGGGCTTCAAACCAATTTGAATCAGGCGGTTTTATCCGTACTCGCGCCGGCGTAGAGTTTCCCAACCTGCAGTATCACTTTATGCCTATTGCAGCGAGCTATGATGGCAGCAGCACGGTCAAGAGCCACGGCTTTCAAGTGTTCATGAGCACCATGCGGCCAACTAGCCGCGGTCGCGTGAAGCTTAGATCAAGCAATCCTCGGGAGCATCCGTCGATTCTATTCAACTATCTTCAGACCGAGAACGATCGACAAGAGATAAGAGACGGTGTGCGCCTTACTCGGGAAATCGTTGCGCAAAAGGCGTTTGATCCGTTCCGTGGAAAGGAACTCGCCCCCGGTGATGGTCTAACCTCGGATGCCGATATCGAGGCCTTTGCTAGGGCTAAGGGCGAAACCGAATATCATCCAGCGTGCAGCTGCAAGATGGGCATCGATGACATGGCAGTGGTCGACGGCGACACCCGGGTGCATGGGGTCGAGAACCTGCGTGTGGTTGATGCGTCCATCATGCCTCAGGTGATCACTGGCAACCTCAATGCCACCACCATCATGATCGCGGAAAAGGCCGCTGACATTATCGCGGGGAAATCCCCGCTAAAGCCCACATACACTCCCTTCTACCGCGCTGAGAATTACAGGACGTCACAACGCTAACGAGACATCATTCTGCTAGAGATGACACGAACCCAGTTTGGAGGCCACTGCCATGGGCACTGAATTGCTCTATGAAGTCGAAAACAAGATCGCCCATATTCAGATCAATCGCCCTAAGCCCCTGAACAGTATCTATCCAGACTTAATGGAGGAGTTATCCGCCGCTATAAAACAGGCCGATGAGGACAACGAGATTCATGTATTGGTATTAAGTGGCGTTGGAGATCACTTTGGCGCCGGCTATGATCTCAAGCTCAACTGGAGCGAGCACTATGGTAGAGATGCCATTGGCAAACGCAGGATGCTGACGGACTGTGTCGACTTTGAATACACGCCCTGGGATTGCTCCAAGCCAGTAATCGCCATGGTGCGTGGCTACTGTCTTGCGGGCAGTTGCGAACTCGCGATGATGTGTTGCGTCACCTTTGCCTCAGAGAACGCGCGCTTTGGCGAACCGGAGATCAGATTCTCCACCGCCCCGCCAGCATTGATCATGCCGTGGTTGGTTGGATTGAAAAAAGCACGTGAGCTGCTTTACACCGGCGACATCATCGATGCGCAAGAAGCATTGCGAATCGGCATGGTGAATCGGGTGTTTGCCGATGACAGTCTTGAAGAAGAGACTTTTCGTTACGCCAGGCGCGCGGCCGCCATCTCCTTGGAGGGATTGCAGACTACTAAGGCGGCGATCAATCGCGGTGCGGAGATTGCAGGAATTCGTCAGGCCATCGCGTACGGCGTCGAAACTGGCGCCATTCTCGATGCCACAGAAACCGAGACTTACCGCAAATTCGAGGAGGTTCGCGCACGCGATGAATTGACTGCGGCCATCCGCTGGCGCGAAAGCCAGTTCGAATAACCAGGCCAGCCTCAACTTTCGTCAGAAGTCCCCTTTTTAACAGCCAAGGGGTGTGCGAGATGCATGCCTGCATCCACACCGAGTATCTCGCCGGTTACCAGCCGGCCCGCTTCAGTGAGCCACACCACGGCGTCGGCAACGTCTTGCGGTGTAGCGATGGCTCCAAGCGGCGCGATGTGTTCGACTCGTTGTTTCAGATCAAGATATTGTTGTGCGTTCATATTATCTTTGAGCCAATACGTATCGACAAAACTAGGGCTCACTGCGTTCACACGAATCTCAGGCGCCAGGGTACGGGCCAGCGACACAGTCAGCGTGTTGAGCGCGCCCTTGGATGCAGCATACGCGATGGAGCTACCAAAGCCGGCCTGCCCGGCAAAGGAGGAAATGTTGACGATGCTGCCGCGACCGAGCGCGCGCATCGCAGGCGCCACCGCCCGCCCCATTTGAAACGCACCGATTACATTGGTGGCAAAGATTTGCTGAAACGCGGCTGCATCGAGTCCCTCCAAGTCGTCAGCCGCAACAAAACGCGTGGTGCCCGCATTGTTGATCAGCGCGTCGATACGACCCCAATGCTGTTCCGCTTCTCGTGCTAATCTGCGGCAATCTGCATCCTGAGATATATCCGCTTGACAGAGCCAGACCTCGCCACCTGCGGTTTCGCAACGCTCGGCGGTCGCGCGTGCAGCCTCTTCACTTCGGCGAAAGTTGATCACAACGCGCCAATGACGTTGAGCAAACGCCTCCGCTATTGCAGCGCCAATACCAGTGGCAGCACCGGTAACGATAGCGACCGGGTTAATCAAAACTCCGCGGCATACCGATCATCCTTTGCGTGCCGCTACTGCATCGGCGACGACACACAGGATCTCAAACATCAGGTTGGCACCATTCAATGCAGTATGACCGGTGGGATCCAGTGGTGGTGACACCTCACATACATCGCCGCCAATGAGATTGAGCCCCTGCAATCCGCGCAACATCACCTGGGCGTCGCGCATACTCAAGCCCCCGGGCTCCGGTGCGCCAGTGCCGATAGCATAAACCGGATCGAGGCCGTCAATATCGAAGGTGATATAAGTCGCTTGCTCACCCACCACGCGGCGAGCCTCTTCAACGACGGCTGTTCGACCCATCTCTTCGAAATCGTCCATGGTAATAAGGCGCATACCCACGTCATAACCATACTGTATGTCTTCATCACTATAACGCGAGCCGCGCAGCCCGATTTGTATGGTGCGCTTGGGGTCGATGAGTCCTTCCTCCACCGCGCGACGAAATGGTGTGCCGTGATTGATCTTGGTACCTAACAGCTCGTCCAGCGTATCCGCGTGGGCATCAAAATGGACAATGCCGATGGGACCATCCACTGCAAGCGCGCGCAATATGGGTAGGGTAATGGTGTGATCGCCTCCTGCTGAGATAGGCACAACCGGCGCCCCATGTAACTTTTTATAGAAACTCGCGATCATGTCGATGCTTGCCATCAAATCCAGTGGATTAGTGGGTGCATCTCCAATATCTGCCACGTCACACAGATCAAACGGTGCGAGCCGGCTGGATGGATTGACTTTACGAATCAGACGCGACATCTCACGAATCTGTGCAGGCCCGTGT
>JAOTYS010000166.1 GCA_029861795.1 Gammaproteobacteria bacterium
GATCTGCGCATGCCTGGCCTCGTCGGTCTGTATGCTCTGCAGCATCGTCGCAAACGTATGATCGCCACACTTCGCGGCATCGGCGGAAAGCGCGACAAACTGCAAATTCGTAAATGATTGCTCTAGCCCCATGTTGAGCATAATTGCGGCGCTGGTTGCGTCGCGTGTGTGGGCGATGTCGTCGAGAGCGTGCCGCAGGCTGATAATGATCCAGTTTTCTGTTTTAGAGGATTTGTGACACCAGTCGAAAACAGCGTCATGCTTGAGGAACTCGTAAGCGAAGTAAATCTGGATCTGCCCGTGACGAATTTCATCGAGGGTACCGAACGTCGCCATATTGCGCATGCCAGGGCTTCTGCCGAAACGCGTCTGACGTGCGAAAGCCGATGCGGAATGGAACTCCGCCCAGCACACGGCGCTAAAGTGGAGCGCCAGCAGTGCCTTCCAGTGGGGGGATGCGTTCTTGAAGAAGTTCGCACGCGCGAGTGCCGCCTTCACGGAATAAGCTCCAACATCCTTGTCACGCTGTGATTTGACGTAGTCCCGGTACGTTACCTTATAAGGCTCGTCAAATGTCTCCCAGGCCTCTAGAGGAATGTCGAAACTGTTCGACATCGGTTCCGGGAACAATTCGTCCTCCGACACATAACTGGGCGTCCAGTTCGTTTCACGCGCCAAGTCATACCAGTCTTCCATCTTCAGAAGCGCCATTGCATCTTTCCTCCGAGTAAGTGTCCGTAACGGCTCTCACCTTAGTGCAAGGCACGAGGCCGCACGGATCGTTAATCTGCGCGCTAGCCAGTATAACGCGCGCCGCTCACTGCAGGTGTGAGGTTAGGCTCGTCACGCGCTGGGTATTGATCACTGCTAATCGGCTTGTCCATCAAAATGTCAATATCTGGTCCGGATAAGACAGGGACTAATAAACAACTTGATTTCTACGAATTACCTTTATATCCAGGAAAAATGTTACGATAAATTATTTGTTGTGACAAGATATTACCGTTTTTCGTGGTTCCGGCGACCATTTGCACCGAATTCGGAGAAAATGGCCAAGCGAACGGGCTGTGCAGAGCTTGTTGCGATAACCTTATATGCTCTCGCCGACGTCGGTTAGGGCATCTCGAATCTGTGTTCCCCAGGCCTGACGGTGAGCACGGGACAATCGGCCATCCGCACGACCTTTTCCGCCACGCTTCCGACCAGGACATGGCTCAGTCCGGTACGTCCATGGGTGGCCAGGACGATCATATCGATCTGCTCTTCGCGAGCTTTACGAATGATCTCGGCAAAGGGATCCCCACTGGCCACCACGGCCCGCACCTGCAAATCTTGCTTCCCTGAACCGAGTACCTTCTCGAAATGTTCTCGAGCTTGCTGCTCAGTTTCCCGAAATATCGTGTCCAAATATCCGGCCGGCAACGGCATCGATTTTTTCTCCTTAAGCTCTTCGGACGTCAGCACATGAAGGACTACTATTTCGGAGCCGAATTTTTCCGCGAGGTCGGCCGCGAGACATAATCCCTCGTCCGAGTAAGAGGAAAAGTCAGTGGGTGCTAAAATCCGATTGAAGTTTCTCATAATTGGCATCTCCTTCTAGGCAGCAAGTTCGCTGGGTGGTGCCGGGTGGATTCAGGTCAGCAAAAGTTAGTGCAAAGGTCTGCGGCTGCCGCTCAGAAGGCCAAGCCCTCACCCGGCAGGTCGCATCACGCCGGCGCGCCAACTGTGTGGATCGTAGCCAGGAACAAATATATTGACGAATTTCGTCAAAGTAAATAAATTAATCGCTACGAGTTCTAGTCTTGACCTTGAAAAAAAACGAAATTCGTAGAATCAGCCAGCTTGACTAGCCGGCTAAGGGTAAAGGTCTCGCTCATCGTCGATGGTGTGCCACAGGGAGGCGCAAGACCAAGCCATCATGCGAAGAGCGAACCAAATTAGGAGGAGTGATTGCAGGTGTCGCGACGCATATCGTCTGCAAAGCGCAGCAATTCGAGTACGACGAAGCAGAAATCGAGCGATACGGCACCGCTTATGGGCGGGCGAAGTATGCGGCTCGCTGAGGTTCAGGAGGACGCGGTTTCGTACTCTCCGATACCCAATATCGAAGGGCTCAATCGACAGATCGTAGCTATGCTACAAGAGGATGGCCGCGCCGCGTTTTCTTCAATCGCGCAAAAGCTAGGGGTCTCTGAAGCGACAGTTCGCACGCGTGTCGCGCGAATGAGGCAATCCAATCTCATTCATTTCATCACAGTAGTTAACCCGCTGGCCCTCGGATATACGGCATGGGCAATGCTTGGAATTAAAGTTGCGCAAGGTGTGAGTGCTGATGAGGTCGCGCAATATTTTCGTGAGTGTCTGGAGGTTGTTTACGCAATGCGGGTGGCCGGCCGTTTCGACTTGCTCGCGGAGGTAGTATGCGAAGCTCCGGATGAACTGCGCGATTTTCTAGATACCCACTGCTACGGATCGAAAATGGTTGCCTCAGTCGAGCCCATGGTCGGCCTCGGCCTCTACAAGAGTCTCTTTAAATGGGATAAACCGCTTGTCGCAGGAAACGGAAACAATCATGGTCATAAGCCACGGCGTAATGCCTGAAAGCCATGAAACTTGTAAGCGATACTAATCATGAATCATATTCGCCAGGTTGCTGATTCAACATGGTCGCGGGCTCAGTTTGATTGTGGGATAACAGGCAACGAGTAATGGCCATTCAAGAACAAGAGAGTGCGGCCCTAGCACAACCAGAAGCACATGAGCCTTCCGAGACGAACGAGAAGGCGGCGCTTTATAAACAACCGCGCGAGAGATTCTTGGAAGTTCGCGGTACTGTTAACAAATATCAGAGTATTGTTTTAGGGCTCATCGGTGTGATCGCGTTTTTCGGGGTATGGGAGATTTTTCATTACCTTACGCCTGAAACCCAGCGGAAGTTCTTGCCCAGCGTGGAGCAAGTCGTCGGCAAAATCTATAGTCTCTTTAAAGAAAAGGGTTACATCGCCGATGTGGGCAAAAGCGTTTACCGTATTTATGTGAGTTTCTTTGCGGCCTGCTTGTTGGCTGTTCCACTCGGGGTGTTGATGGGTTCATTCGTCAAGCTCCGCGCGCTGATCAATCCAACGGTCGGCGGATTGCGCTATCTACCGGCCGCGTCTTTTGTGCCACTGCTGCTGGTTTATTTCGGGCCCACAGATTTCGCAAAGTTGGCTTTGCTCTTTCTCGGTTGTGTATTCTTTCTCATCGCCTTGATACTCGACAATGTGCTCGCAGTGCCGAAGGAGTTTGTGGAATCGGCTCAAACCATGGGCGCAAGTCGCAGTCACATCGTACTCAAGGTCACGTTTCGCGCAGCCGCACCGCAGATCCTGGACTCAATGCGAAACATGATCGCGGTGTCGTGGACCTACCTGGTGATCGCCGAGATCGTTGCCGCCACGGACGGAATCGGCGCTGTGATGATGCGCGCGGCCCGTTTCCTACATGTTGACATTATCATGGGCGGAATCTTGACCATCGGTGTACTCGGCGTTTTGACGGACATTTCGTTTCGTTTGGCGAGCCGTGTGCTGTTCCCCTATATGTACGCACGGCGCTAGGGAAACGAACGAATGGATCTTTCGCTGCGCAATGATGATCAGGCACGTCAATTAGCGATTGAACAGGGCCGTGCTTCGGGTGAGCCGCCGATTCGGGCAAAGCGTGTGACAAAAGAATATGTGGGTGGCAAGGTGGTGGCGCTCGACGACATTTCCTTGGATATCAAGGAGAACCAAGTGACTGCGCTGATCGGCCCATCTGGTTGTGGCAAGACCACCTTGCTTCGTCTTACTGCCGGTCTGGAATATCCGACGCGCGGGGGAGTCATGGTATTCGGTCAGCCTATCCTTGGTCCGGGCCCGGAACGGGGCATGGTGTTTCAAGCCTACACCTCGTTTCCGTGGCTCTCTGCGATTAAGAATGTTGAGCATGGAATGGGCATCCAAGGCATACCTAGTGCAGAGCGACGTGAGCGCGCAGAGCATTTTCTCAAGCTGGTTCACCTTGATGACTTTGCCAATGCGTATCCGGTGGAACTTTCAGGTGGTATGAAGCAACGCGTCGCAATCGCTCGCACACTTGCACAAGATCCTCAGCTCCTGTTGCTCGATGAGCCTTTCGGTGCGCTCGATGCACAGGTGACTTGGGAAATGGAAGAGATGGTGATCGAGATCATCGAGCGCGAGAGTAAGACGGTGATCCTGGTCACCCATGACATTCAAGAAGCAGTTTATCTTGCTGATCGGATCATATTTTTCACTCGACAACCCGGCAAAATTAAAGCTGATCTTGCCATGGAGTTCAAAGGTGGAAAAAGATTCCCCAAGAAGGAAGAGTTGCTTGCACACCCAGGCTATGTGGATATGGAAAAGCGCCTCTATCAGATGATGCGGGAGGAGATCCAGGGGCGCATAAGCTAACAAAACCCTCCCATTGTTATCACTTACACATTAGAGGAGATAGAGACATGACTTCGAAGGCCCAGAGAACAACGTGGCAATGTTTGCGCCATCATGCGCGAGTGCTTCTGGCAGCGTGTGCGATAGGCGCGCTCTCTATGGCGACAATGAGCACGGCAAGTGCACAGGACACCGTGAGGGTTGGTCATTTTAGTTGGCCCGGCTACGCCTTCTTGTACGTCAATCAAGAAAAAAATCTGTCACCGGATCTCAAGTTCGAATTCACGGTTATAGAAGATCCAGTACAGCTTTTCAGCCTACTTTCGACTAATCAGCTCGATGTTGTTTTTAGCACCATTGAGTATGGCCCGATAGCCGCGGCTGAGGGTCTGGGCTTCAAGCTTATCTCGTTATCAAATCTTGGCTATGGCTCAGACGACATTGTCGTGCATCCAGACGTCAAGACCGCGGCAGATCTCAAGGGGAAACAGGTTGCCGTGTTGGAGGGTGGTCTATCTCACATTTTTATGGGTATTTGGCTTGAACAGAATGGTGTCAAATGGAACGAGGTAGAAATGGTGAACCTTATTGCGGGTGACGCGGCAGCGGCCATGATGAGCGGTCAGGTTGCCGCGGCAGAGCTTTGGTCCCCTTTTAACCTGCAGGTGCTAAACGATCTACCAGGTGCTCGATCGGTGGCCAATTCTATAGAACCTTACTGGCTTGAGAGGGCCCTTATTGCAGATGCCATTTTCATGTCAGATGAATTTCTTACGAAGAACCGGGACGTGGCGGTGAAAACTCTTCAGGCGATTTTCTCCGGCGTGGAGTATTGGAGAGAAAACGCCGACGAGGCGAACAAGGTTATTGCCGATGCAGTGGGTTTTACTATCGAAGATGTGGAATCCATTCTCGGAAACGGTGGCTTAACAAAAGTTATAGCGGATAATGATCCCAATGATGGAACGCTCTACATGTACAGCCTAGAAGATACCGCGCAGTTCTGTGGTGTGGCTGAAGGGGATCCGCCGTTCGGACAAAAAAATGGCCAGATAAAGGATCACTGGGAGCTAACAAATAAGTGGTGGGTTACCTTTGGCTTCATGGATAGCACCGTTGACGTAAGCACAGGCACTGACTGTGAGCTGGTCAAAGAGGCCCTACAGGGGGGTTAGTTAAGAAAGTACAAGCCTTGCAAAAACTGGCCGATTTAGGGGACTTTGTTCGCACTTGACGATGGGGCGCAGATTTCACGCTGCGCCCCATTTGTTCCCCATGATTACGCTGGCGTGATCGTTCATCCTGACCCTGGTCTACTCAGCGCTTAGACAGTTTGTTAAGTGGGGTACCACACGCCCGCGAACGTGACGATTTCGCCTGCCCCTGCTCAATAAACGACCTGCTAAGAACCTACCACTTATAAGCAAAGATGTAGACACGCCAACGCCACGCCTCGTTTGGTGATATCCTCAGGTCGTTTGATCCTTTCGGCGAACAAGGACTGAGATGATAAGGTTCGCTGGATTTCAATGAGATCTCTAATCGGTCAAACTGATAAGTATGGTTTGGCTTGTATGTACCGACCATGATCATTCGGAGGCGGAGTAGCTAACATGGCGCATGACAGTTTTTTGACATATGGTAAACGCGAAGGCCAGAGTGATTTTCCAACCCATTTGATTTCCGGGATACCGTCGTTCTTGAAGGCCAATATTGTCCCACCGGTGGAAGAGAAACTCAGAGAGCAAGGGGTAAAGGCCGCGGTCTTGGGTCTGCCCTGGGAACATACTAATACGTGTCGGCCCGGGACCTCCATGGGACCACGAGCCATTCGTTGTGCTACGGACCACTACATCAGTCATCACGGCGAGTTTCAAGTTGATTTATTTGATGCACTGAATCTTGTGGATAGCGGTGACGTGCAGATCATTCCCGGAAATGCTCGCAAGACTTTTGATCGCGCGGAGGAATGCATCATTAATATCGTCAATGCAGGGGCTATTCCTTTTGTTTTCGGTGGCGACGACTCCTGCCCGATACCGGTAACCGCAGCTTTGTCGAAGACATGCAGCAAAGGAGGACTTGCATACATTCACTTTGACTCGCACATGGACACGGCCAAGGATGTGGGTGGAGAGACACTCAATCATGCTTGTCCCGTGAGTCGCACCGCTGAACTACCCAATTGTAAGAAAGTCGCGCTACTAGGTATGAATGGGGCCCTGAATCCACCAGAAGAGCGCGAGTTCGTAGACCGACACGGGATATTAATGTTTACGATTTGGGATATTGAAGAGCAAGGTGTTGATAAGGTTGCCGCGCAGGTTGTCGATCATATTTGGACCGACGAGGTCGAGAAGGTTGTGCTGCACACCGACCTTGACTGCATGGATCAGGCCTTTGTACCCGGTATCACTACACCTGAGACCGGTGGGATGACGCCGCGTGAGATGATTAAGTTCGTGCGAGCGTTCGCCCGCCGCGGAATCGACGCCTATGTCATAACCGAATGCAGCCCAGTATACGATCCAGCCAACAACGCCGCCCGCGTGGCGGTGCGGCTGGCGATGGATGTCATGGGTACCATCGCCAATCCCGAAGGCAAGGGCCGTGTATGAAGGCTGATAAAGAATTGCGCTATTCCTGACTGGGCGAAATCGCGCTAACATGGTCACAATCCGAGGCTAACAGCACCACGCAGAGGGGGAGAGTATGAGCAATCCATTTGTACGAAGATCGATCAGCCGACGTTCATTTCTTGGGACAATGGGCGGTGTGGCTGCCGCTAGTGCACTGGGACCACGGTTAAGCTGGGCAGCCGACGAGCTTAACATCCTGGTTTGGTGTGATCACGCCGATCCCAAATTACTGCAACCTTTTGAACAGGCTCACAATGTTCGCGTAAATGTCAAAACCTACGAGGGCACCGGCACGGCGCTTTCAATTATCGAGCAGTCACAGCCAGGTGATTGGGATGTGTTTGTGATCGATGCACCCGACGTACCACAGGTTGCCAAACAGGGCTTGTTGGCGGCGCTCAACAAGGATGACTATCCATGGGATGATTTGTTCGAGCAGATCCGCAACGCGCCATACAACTCCGTAGAAGGTAAGCTCTACTCAGTGCCGGAGAAGTTTGGTTATTACGGCATTGCTTATAACGATTCTAAGGTCGATGGACCCGATATGAGCAGTAATGACGTGATGTGGAACCCGAAGTATAAGGGTCGTATGGCGGTGTACGATTACTACTTTCCGGTTATCCAGATGATTGCGATCTCTTTGGGAATGAAACCCAGCGATGTCAACATGCAGAACCTTGAGGAAAAGATCCGACCGAAACTGTTGGAACTGAAACCGCAGGTCTCTTTAATCGGTGACATCGTTGGGGTACAGAACGCACTAGTGAGTGGCAATGTAGACATGATTGTGGCGGGTGCGGAGTTCGCTGTGTCAGTACTCACCACGGAGAAGCCCGAGCTGCAATGGACTATTGCGGAAAACGGTGGTCTGATCTGGACCCAGGGGCTCGCCATCTTTGAGGACTCTAACAAGAAAGACCTTGCAAATGAGTTTGTAAAGTGGGTCATCAGCCCGGAAGGACAGGCACTGTTGGCCACATCCGACTGTTATTGGGCCATGCCCACCAACTCAAAAGCGACTTTGACTGACGCGCAGAAGCAGATATTGCGGTGGGATGAACAGCCCGGCTTTTTGGAGAAATCCCACCTGTCATTCCTGACCGAGCCTGAGCTCGATTCGGCAATGCTAGATCTGTGGACTGAGTTCGTGCAGTCGTAATCTTTTCCTTGTTGTACCATGGCTGAGATCGCACGCCCCCCCATTCGGGGGGGCTTCGATTTCTCAAGATGGGCGATAGTTCCCGCTATCGCTGTCACCGTTTTTTTCTTTGTCGTACCGCTTGTCATTATGTTGCTAGTGAGTTTTTGGCAGCGGATTGGCGGCAAGTTGGAGGCGACCTGGACGCTTGCCAATTACGAAAAGTTCTTTTCCAGGAGCTACCTGGTCGATGCGTTATTCAACTCCATAGAAGTCGCGTTGGTGACCACGATAGTGAGCGTGTTGCTGGCGTATCCGCTTGCTTACATCTTGGCGTACCGAGTCCCCCAACGTTGGCAGCGCTTTGCGTTGATCCTAGCAGTATTACCGTTTTGGACTTCTTATGTGGTGCGGTCCTACAGTTGGTTGTTGGTACTTTCGGACAATGGGATTATTAATGTGGCGCTTCAAAGTGTTGGCATTATCGATGAACCCCTATCGATGAGTTATAACCGTGGTGCCACGGTGTTGGGGTTTGTACACTTTTTCACGATGTTGTTAACACTCACTATTTATGCAAACCTGGTTCAGATCAGTCCGTCTTATCGCCGGGCGGCCGCCGATCTCGGGGCCTCAAGTTTGCAGATATTCTTGAGGATTACGTTGCCGCTAAGTGTTCCGGGTATCGCGGTCGGCGCGTTTATCGCGTTTGTGATTACGATTGGGGATTACATTACGCCGCAGATCTTGGGCGGCAACACTGAGGTGTTGATCCCACAGGCCATTATGTTGCAGGTGGGTCGCGCGGCCAATTTCCCCATGGCGTCGGTGATG
>JAOTYS010000004.1 GCA_029861795.1 Gammaproteobacteria bacterium
ATCAAGACGACAATCACCAGATTATTAAGCTAAGAGCACCACTGGCATTACCGAAACTTTAGTTGCTGCCTAAGCACACCCATCGATATTCCCGAAGTTAAACTCTTCGGTCCAACTAATTGTGCCTTCTGATAACTGAATCTTTACCCACCAGTGATAGTCTTTCTCGTCCGGCCCGCCGAGGATGTATTCTCCCCAGCAGTCCCGCCGTGGGAACGGACAGTAGCTCTTAACTACCCCCGCCACATCTATCTCTGTTACTGTACCGCACCGCCAGATATGGGCGAACCCCTCGCCCATGTAGTCGAGCTCAAACACGATCTCGACCTGCTCGATGTTTGATGACGGTATGACTCCACTGAAACGACTACCGCAATCGGTCGCGGTCCGGGTATTGGGATCGATACACTATCCACCGATGTCATATCCCAATGCCAATTTCGAAACTGCCATGTGCAGAAACACCACCAGAAGAATGTTTCGAACAATTGATAGTGTGTATAACCCGCGAAATCTCATCGCTGTTAAGTGTGTGCGGGTTGTTGCGCATTGATGCGCACGCACAGTGTTAGCCCCAATGTAACAATTAGAAATGGGCGAGGTATCCTCCGTCAACGGCTAGTATCTGGCCAGTGACATAGGATGCGGCTGGCGAGGCAAAGAACACAACTGCGCCGGCGATTTCCTTTGGGTCGCCCCAACGACCAAGGGCAGATCGTTTCTTGAGCCAGGCCGCGATATCTTTGTCAGCGACTAGATCCGCATTGGTCTGCGTAGCAAAAAAACCGGGTGCGATGGCGTTGACTGTTACGCCGGACGCACCCACCTCAGCGGCAACCGCTCGGGTGAGTGCTTCGAGTCCGCCTTTGGCCGCGGTATAGGCGGCATCGCCTGCATTCGCGATAGGACCAGCAATAGAGGTGATGTTAATGATTCTTCCTTCACCGCCCTCCATCATCTGTCTGGCTGCTTGCCGACACAGATTGAAAGGTGCGATGAGGTCGACCTCCATGAGGCGTCGGACCGCGTCCATTTCAAACTCGAAAAGCCCGCGTCGATCACGTATACCCACATTATTGACCAGAATATCGAGTCGTCCGTATGCGTCCCTAATTCCTTCAAATATCTTATCGACAGCTGCCTCGTCCGTAATATCGAACGGCAAGGGCGAGGCTGACCTGCCTAACGATTCGATAGACTCAACGGCAGCCTTTAGCCCCTCAAGATTTCGCCCGTTGACAAGAACATGTGCGCCTGCGCCAGCGAGCGCTTTGGCAATTTCCAGCCCTAAGCCCCGTCCGGCTCCGGTGACCAAGGCGACTTTTTCATTCAATGAAAAATCAGGTGATGTCATAAGGATATTTAGTGTGCGATGAAATACCTACTATCTCAAATCGTTGCCCACCTTCGGTTGCAATGATTGGCTAGAAGGTAATTTGGCAAGTACTTCCAAGACAAGTAACAATTTATCGGCAAACATCTCTTCAGCCACCTCAGCGTTGAAAGACCATGATTTGTGCTTGTGCACAACCACGCCGCCTATTGTGACTTCCTCAAAATTCTTTCTTTGTTTGTAACAAACCATGGAATACAGGATAGATCTCTCACTATTCAAATACCCAATACGCCTCTTTGCCAGAATTTCAGAATTAAGATAAACACTAGCAATTGATGCCATCGCCTGATCGTAGTAAGCATGCGGCAGGATCCGCGAAGGTTCAATCTGCTTGATTGTTAGACCAATCCCTGTGTCTAAGTAGACATTCTTAACCGCGTCGTCTGACGCACCGGCGGTCGAGATAAAAAGAAACAGCATCACGGTAATTACGTACTTCATGTGGCCACCACCAGTGTTCGAGCAGAAACCGCCGATTGCGTTGTTGACTGTGGCACTGAGGATCGTTTGGTTACACCAAAAACTTCAAGCATTTTGAAAGTATGCCCATATTCTCGTCGAATGACCCAGGCTCCAGGGGTCCGAAAGAGAATCGAATGAAATGTCGATGTGGCCCGTCATTGCCGCGTCGATACATGTCACAAAGATCTCCGGGCAAAATAGCGGCCTTGTATTCGAACAACCTTTTGTTCAACTCTCGGGCGGTTAAGTTCCCCGGCAATCGACCCCAGTGATAGAAACCGCCTTCTCCGGTAAACAACTTGATACCGAGACTCTCCAAGCCCTCGCGGTAACGGTTGCGCTGTTCACCATAAAACTCCCCGACAGCTTTTCTTGCACGCCTGACGCGTTCGATATCCAGCAGCTTAGAAACATAAAGCTGTGACGGCCGGGCGACCCCACCCATGCCGATCGATGAGTAGTTGCGAAATATCTTGATGTTTTCCTCGGAGGAAATAACCCAACCGACCCGCATACCCGGCACCTGCAGACCCTTGGTTGCTGCCCCAATGACAAACAAGTTGGTTTGGTTGATATCCTCGATGTACTTGATGGCACTCTCCGGTTTCGGTAGCTGAAAAAACTCGTACGCCTCATCAATGATTGCACCACGATCGCATTTTGAGCAAAAATCAATCAGCAATTTCAAATCTTCTCCTGCAGACGCGATCCCAGTCGGATTACATGGGTTGCTACGAATGACAAACGAACGCCCCCGTTGTCCTGCTGCAACCGATCGGTATTCGTCAAGACCGGGTCGAAAATTGTTCTCCTGGTTACTTGGAATAATGTTGTGCTTACGCTTCAACAACCGGAGCATGTCGAAGTAGGGAGTGTACTCTGTCTCCTCAATGAGGATTTCGACGTCTTCAGCGAGAAACGCAACCGTTGCAAAAATGCCGGGTCGACCACCGGCGAAGACCGCGACATTATCTGAGCTAATACCCGCATCGTAGAACTCGTTATAGTAGTCACGAATCGCGGTAATCAGCTCATTGATACCAGTGGCCGAGGGATACTTCAGATCTTGCGCAGTAAACTCGACACGACCGGGCAGTTCCGGACCGTTAGGGAGTTGCGTTGTCAGCGGAAAGCCCTGGACCCAGGGGTGTGTGCCCGGCTCGCCCATGTAGGTTCCGGCCGAATCCAAAAAACTGAATAGAACTTCGTAGATCCCCATTGGGGGAAATTGTCTGAGTATGGGTTGACTTGCGGTATCAGCGGTCATTTATTCCTTCTCACCCTTATCTTTAAGTCCGTGAAAAATTTGCTCAAATGTTTGTCGTTAACTCGATGAGCGAGCTAGAACCGACCGATCCATCACCTGCGTGAGCGCAATTTGACGGAAATGATCTGGTTCAGAGAATAGGCTCTAGAGGTTAACATTGGCAGCTACGAAAACGGCTCATTTCGATCCGAACTTTGTCCAGATGGTGACTGATTAGCCATTGGAGTTCCCGGGGGAGAACCATATTCTGTGGCCACAAAACACTGGTCTGTCCCCGGTGCGCTCGATCTTGACCCCTGCTAAGATGGGAGCCATGTACCGGAGGCAGAAAACGATGGACGCAACGATCTACCAACGGGACGGCATTGTATGGCCGATCCGTGCCTTCGTCCCATCTGAGGCGGCAGACTTCGAAACGCGCTATCGCACTTTCCAGGCCAAGGCGACACGGCTAAGGGGCCGCGAGACTCACGTCAAGCCGCATCTACTGTCGACCTGGCTCAATAGCATTGTTCACAACCAGATAATCCTCGACGCGGTTGAAATGGCGTTGGGACCGGACATCTTACTGTGGGAGTCGGATTTTGCCATCAAGGAAGCTGGCAAAGGGACCTGGGTGCCGTGGCACCAGGACACCCCTTACTGGAACCTTTCGACGACTGAGGTGGTGAGTGTCTTTCTCGCATTGACGGCGTCCACGCGGGACAACGGTGCCATGAGAGTCCTACCGGGCAGCCACAAATCCGGCTCACTCGGCCGCATTAATTTTGAAGGAGATCCGCATAACGGATATCGTACAGGTCACCGCACTAGCTCAGAGGGCAACATTTTCGCCTACGACCACGTCATGAACGAGGAAATCGACGAAAGCCTCGTCCAAGACGTCGAGCTCGAACCCGGTGAGTTTTCCATTCACAATATAGAGTTGCTTCACGGTGGTGGACCCAATGAGTCAGACCGCGATCGCATCGCGCTCGTCATGCGATTCATCTCTGGACGCACCCGATGTCGCACCCCGGGCCGCGACTCGGCCATGCTGATGCGTGGTCAGTGTCACAGCGACCACTTCGACTTCGAACCGAGACCCGAATCGGATTTCTCCGCCGCGAGCCTGGCCGCGCTCGAGCGAGCAGTGAGTCGTCCGAGTGGGTTCGGAGACCGTCTGATTAGCTGACGGCAAACACCCAGTTGGTGGGGCACTGGTACGGAGGCGTCATCGTGTTCCCTACTCCCCGTCCTCAAAACCGGATGTGTGCGTCAATCAACACCGGCTTCCCATCGGCACCGCCACGAATCAATCCGCCTCGCTTTACTCTGTCACTCCTTTCCCTATAACTTCTTCTGCTTTCTCACGGCCGAACTCAATCATTTCAGAGGCGCGATAGAACTCAAAGAATCGACATGAGTTTCGAGGTATGGTGATGACGGCATCGGCAAAATGGGCTGCGAGTTTCAACCGGGCCACCGTGGCTTGCATGGTTTCGAAAGATCGAGTGATGACCTCCAATAGGCCCAGGTTGTCATCCGACGTTCCCAGCGACACTTTTGATTGCAGGAGTTCGACAAACTCCTGAACGCGTCGCTGGTAAACACCCTGAGTCGACGTTGGTGCTTTGTTCTCCGGCTCCAGGAGCGTTGGATCCGGTATGCCACTCAAGTTTACGGCGATGGTGACATCGGTAACATCATGCAAGGTCGGTGCAATGGGGACAGGGTTGACCAGACCGCCGTCGACCAACAACCGGCCGTCAATAGTGTGGGGAGTCAAGATTGTTGGAATGGCAATGGACGCACGGATGGCATCGAAAAGAGGGCCTTTAGACAGCCATACTTCCTTGCCGCTATCCAGATCGGTGGCCACCGCAGTGTAAGAGATGGGTAGCTCCTCGATCTGAAAATCGCCGATGAGTTCTTTTAGCACGTTGATGACGCGCTCTCCCTTAAAAAGCCCACCCGAACGAAAAGAGAGATCGAGTAGCCTCAACACGTCTGTTCTCTGCAGAGCTTGAACCCAGTTCGAATAGACGTCGAGTTTTCCAGCGGCGTATATACCGCCGACCAGTGCGCCCATAGAAGAGCCAGCGATCGACTTGATCTCGTAGTCATGTGCCTGCAGCCATTCGATGATGCCGATGTGGGCAAGTCCCCTCGCCCCGCCACTGCCGAGGACCAGCGAAACAGTCTTGTTCGTCAGGGTCGAATCCAATTGAATTCAAACGCTCTCTGCATAGGGCTCATCCGACATTCGTAACTGAACTCTCTCAGAACGGAGATTTCTTTGCGGAACAGCACGGGTATTCTAGAACTCTGTCCGGCAGAACCGCGGACCAAGCGGAATTATCCGTCCGGACGGTCGTCATTTTCCTTTCCGCCTCCGAGGAGGTCGCCACCTCGTACACTTCGAAATGGACTATGAAAATAGATCGGTGTTTTTCTCCATACCGATTTCGTCTTCAGCGCCCACCTCTATGTCTGTATCACCTTCGAGCGCCGGTAGATCCAACGAGGGTATCGATGCCACCGAGTTGCCGGCGATCCCCTTGACCGCACCGAACATATCGATTGTATTGTTCATAATTTTCTCGATCTGTTTTTCTCGACTTTTCCAGATTCTCAACATCGCGTTTTTTTCACGGTCAAGGGCGATTTTCAATTCAGAGAACCCCTCCACAATCGCTTCGATACGCTGACGGAACTCGACACTCGTCAGATAGCTGTACATGAGCTCCATTTTGTCTCCTTTATTCTCCTGGGCGACTCTTGCCGAATACAACTGAAGCAGCATCTCTCTAAGTGCGAAGGCCAGGCTTCCGACCTCAACAAAAGTGCACAGCCATACACCGTCTCGTTGCCCGAAGCGATCCATATCGCTGGCCATGGTTTCAGTCACAATGACTGCGATATCAGCGCCTTGTTCCACTTGATCTGCTTTTAGCTTCGCGATCCATTCGTTACTAAATGCCTTTGTGCGTTTGCTTTCGTAAATAATCTTGCCGCATTCCTGCTGCATGGAATTAACGACCGTCTGGATGACATCCGCACCGCGCACGCCTTTAGGCACTTCATCGATGCGGTCGAACGCGAACAGGGCGCTCAGTATTTCCCGTAGAGCAAGTTCCTGGACCTCACCCTGCATTTGAACGGACCCTTGTTCCGCACGACGCTTCATTTCCTCAATAAGTTTTTTCTGATCTTCAAGCTTCTTTTCGTATTCGCGGAAGCGCAGGGAAATCTTCTCCTGCTCGGCCTCGCGGACTTTCCCTTCAATATCGGCTTGGCGCTCAAGCAGCTTCTTTTCAGTCTCAAGCTGGAGCCGATCGCGCTCATCCTTGATCGCAGCTTCACGACGCAAAAGCTCAACTTCTTTGCGCTTTAGTTCCAAGTTTTCTTGCTTACGCGTGTCGATTTCCGCCTCAAGCGCTTGCAGTCTTTGCTGCAGACTTTCCTTGGCTTTCTCTGCGGCGACAGCCTCAAGTTGCCGGCATCGCTGCGCGAGCTCCTTTTCAAACAACGCGTCATGCTCGGCTTTGTCCCGTTCCAGCTTGTGACGTTCCTGCTCTAGGGTCTGTCGCTGCTGTTTTAGCACATGCCCTTGCTGCTTCGCCTTTTCCTGGTACTCTCGCTCTAGCCGCTCCAGCAACCGCTTTTGTAATGCTTCCTCAGCATTGAAGGCGTAACCGCAATTAGGGCAGGTGATCTGCGGGATGGAGTTGCTCATAGTGCGATCCTATACACGGCGGTATGAAAGACTGTAACAAAATAAAAGGGGACGGATTTATTTTTTTCGAGTGCAATTCGATTAATCGCACCGATACATGATGCCGGCGACGGTCAGGTTTTGGTTAAGCACGAAGGACCTCCCCGAACGCGGTACACACTTCGATGAGGACTGGCCACCAGGTTCCAACGAGTATTGCGCGCCACCGTTGGTTACGGTGGGCAATAACAAATAGTCAGCTAGACGACGATTTCATAGACCGTCATAGCACTTCGACGAGTTGTCTCGCAGTGAGCGCCATAACCATAGCGCCCAAGGGAGAAGAACACTCTCGTTTCGAATATTTAACTAGAAGCTTGGGCCTGATTCGGCTTTCGTCCGCTCGGCGCTCGGGGTGCCTTACCCGAGTTCAGGCGTTCGTCAAGTTTGCTGGTGCATTCGTTGAGATACTCCAGCACATCGCTTTTTTTTCCGCGACGATATCCGGTAATCGGTGATCCCGGGCTGTTGATTACGTAGCGGTACCAGTCGTTACCTGTGGCCCCATCCGGGCCGGCCGATCGCTCAAGCGATACCAGCGCGCAAGTACGCTTCTTCTTTGGCTCTTCGTCGTCTGAATTCTTTAGTGAGTGAGAAGAAATTGCTTGATTCATAATGGAATTTCCTAGTCTATGCGTCGTGAGCCGTGTCTTGCGCCGGGCGGGGCTCCTATCGAGAATAGTAGCGCCCGCGAGAGACATTCGGGTGGTAGGCTGACCCCTTGGATCCGAGCGATCATGACCTGGCGCCCGGGTCAACAGAAAGTGAAGACAGACGAGAACGCGCTAAAACAGAGTATGTTGGAAGTATACCACAATTCCGTCTGATTTGGGGCGCCCCTCGGGCCGTCCTGCAAAATCCATACCAAAGGGAAGTGGCGCTTCCCTTTCGTTACTGAGACTGAAAGATACTCTTGTAACTACAGTAGACCGAGCAGGTAGCCCAAGGGAATAGTACCAAGAACCCCAGACCGAACGGTATCGCCGCGACAATGGCAAACACAATATAAAGGATACCGAAAATGAACAGCGGGGCGATATTCTTGAGACTGCCGTCAAAGCTGCTTTTAATGGCGGCTATGGGAGCTCCGCCCTGTAGCATGACCAGGGGCACCGCGTAGATAAATGCCATAGCCAGCGCCGCCGCGAAAACCAGAATGACAAATATTCCGAACAGCGAGCCAATACCGAACGATACGGATGCCGGATCCTGGGTAGCCATAAACTGGCCAATCATAGGTCCGCCGACTAATCCTACGCCGACAAGTCCGATGATAATTTCCGCGACCAAGAAGATGATCCCCAGAGTAATCAGGGGTGTGAACCTGGTTTTGTCTTGAAATCCTTGGAACAAATTAGCGATTTCCAAGCTCTCACCCTGGTCAAGCCGATGTGCCCCGAGCATTAGCCCTCCGCCCAGCACTGGCATAATCAGTCCAGCCGCCAGCGGACCGACAATCGGAATGAGGCTTAACGCGATGGTGATTAAACCCGTGATAACGATCAACACAATCCAAATAATTGGGTTCTTTGCGAATAGGCGCCAGCCACAGGCGTACCAGCCCCATCCTTGACCGGCTTGAACGGAGGTTGCTTGCATGACTCATTCCTTGACTGATTATTAGTGCTAGCAGTACAGCTAGCTTATCTTTCAAAGTCAAGCAGTTGACCAAATCAACAGGGTCGGGTACCAATTAAGACTTCGCACCGTCGGAGCGGAAAATGGCTGATTGGTACGTGTACATCGTCAGATGTGGTGATGGCAGCCTATACACAGGAATCGCCAAGGACGTAGAAAGACGTGTTGCCGAACATAATGGAAGTAATCTGCTGTCCGCCAGGTATACCCGAACCAGGCGCCCTGTGGAGCTGGTGTATCAGGAAGGACTGGAAACAAGATCGGATGCGTCACGCAGGGAGCACCAAATCAAGCAACTAACCAAGGAAGAAAAAGAAGTCCTCATCAACCAAGCAAACACCACGCGACATGTACCGGCATAGCGATCTGATTACTCCTATCGACAGCGCCGTGCAGCAGCAGGTTACGCAAGCCACTCACGCCTGTATTCGGAATGCAGAAGAAATTTACCGACGCAAATTCAAGTTGCTCCCTGTCACGTTTGATCTCATTGGACGGGCCGCAGGAATGTATAGGGTGGATGGGCGTGGTCGAGTGATCCGCTACAACCCTTATCTTTTCGCCAAGTACTACGAAGACAGTATGGGGGTGACGGTGCCGCATGAAGTCGCTCATTATGTGACGGATGTGCTGTACGGCCTGAAGCACGTCCGTCCCCACGGCATAGAATGGCGGACAGCTATGACGGCTCTGGGCGCCGATCATCGCCGTAGCGCACCTTACGATCTAACGGGCATTCCCACACGATGCCACAGGCGGTTCCGTTACCATTGCCGCTGCCGCGAACTTTCGTTAAGCGCGCGCTCCCACAATAGGGTCAAGCAAGGACGATTCTTCTATATATGCCACCATTGCGGTGAACATGTCATATACAGCGGATGTTCCGAAAAGGAGTCGCAGCCGCTTAGGTTGTCGCCTCCACGCCGCACCAGTCGGCCATAAACAAGGCCACTGTTTTAGTTATACGGCGAACTGACTCAAGGTTCACTCGTTCGTCAAAGCCGTGAATACGCTCGCAAATTGGACCATAAACCAAAGCGGGTGTATCGTCATAAAGCATAAAAACGCGCGCATCTAGATATGCAGGAGACACCCCCGATTCTAACTCCTTATTGAATACCGTGCTGTGGGCATTGGCCAGGCAACCCTCTGCCTCAGTGCCCTCCTCCAGAACATAGCCTTCGGCGGTGAAGCCGTTGTATGTCACCTTAGGGGGGTGGTTAGAAAGGTAAGGATCATCTCGAGTCGCAGCGCGGATCGCCGTTTCAATTTCTATTTGCGCATCTTGCGCTCGAATGCCCGGATAAATACCGGCTCGCACATCGATGCGACACCATGCGGGTACCGATGAGGCCCAATCTCCACCGTGTATTTTCCCGATATTTATAGTGATGGGTTTTTCGTGTTCTTCAAAGTAACGATGCTGGGTCTTGTCATTGTTCCATTTCGCTTCCAATGCCTGCAGCGTTTGAATAATTCGATACATCGCCACAATGGCGTTGGTGCCTTTGGTGGATTCAAATACATGGGCTGGCCGGCCACGCACCTCGACTTGAAACCAAAGCACTCCAGCATTGGCTCGTACTAAGGTGTCATTGATAGGCTCGGTGATGAGCGCGGCGTCCGCCCGATATCCGCGCACTAAACAAGCCAAAGCGCCGTTACCAGTGCACTCCTCTTCCGTCACCGATTGAAAATAGACGGTTGCCGCGGGCTGAACTCCCACTCGATTTAACGCATCGTAGGCAAACAGATTGGCCGCAAGTCCCGCTTTCATATCTCCTGCCCCGCGTCCATGCATCCAACCGTTCTCAATACGCGGTTCGTAGGGTGGGAAGGTCCACATGTCCACTGGGCCAACGGGTACCACGTCGATATGACCGTTCAAGATGAGAGAGCGGCCCTTTATTTCTCTAGCACGGTGAGTGCCGATCACATTGAAGGCGTTGTCATAAGATACGCTGACAGGTGAAAAGCCTGGGTGATCACGAATCTCTTCGATATCGATCGCCCACTGCTCAGTGCTCAGACTGCGCTCGCGCATGGCCTGATACATAAAATCCTGAGCGGTGTGCTCTTGGCCACGCTGGGAAGGAAACTTCACAAGCTCCTGAGTGAATGCCATTTGAGCGTCGAAGGCGTCGTCGACAGCCTGCACAATCTTGTCAGCTAGATTTGCATCGAGCATGGAAATACTTTCCTAGTGAACGTATCCAAGATCTATCCTCCTTACTACCTCAGATCTCGATTGTTTATCCATCTGCACAATACCAAAGTTAACTAATGATTGGGTGAACGGCTCTTAGTCAGCCCTCATTAGCAGTGAACAAAATCTTGCCGTTTCTCCCCTCCCGCTCGGCATGGGCCAGCGCATCCTTAGCATTCTCCAAACGATACGTTGCTTCGATAGGCGCGTTAATGGTGCCGGCATTAATGAGTTGGGCAACTTCTCGGTAGACTTCTTCGATTTTGTCGCGGGAACGTTGAAACAAACGCTTCACCAACCAGAACCCCTTCAGTTCGATACCATGAACAATCGCATGATGCGGCGTGATCATACAAGGTTTGCCACTGAGAAAACCGTAGTTCACCAGGATACCACCGTCCGAAAGACAGTCCGCCAGGTGCAGACAAGCTGGTCCGCCTGCTGCGTCGAATGCTACGGGCACATTGTCTTCTCCGATCTCAGCACGAACTCGCCGCCCCAGGTCGTTGCCATCAACCAAAACAAGGTCTGCGCCGATTGACTTTAAGGGTTCCACTAACGATTCGCGACGAACCACATTGATAGTGCGCACACCACTGGATTTTGCCAGTCGAATGACGTGATAGCCGACCGCCGAGTTGGCGGCGTTCTGAACCACCCAGTCACCTGGTTTCAAATCGACGTAGTCTCGCAACATCAGTAATGCGGTGGGGGGATTCGCCTTCATCATCGCCGCTTGCAGAATGTCGACCTGCCGCGGGATCTTGATCACTCGATCGGATGCAACACGAACTCTCTCGGCCCAGTTGGCACGCTCAAGAATAATGACGTGGTCACCGACGTTTAGCCCCACCACACCTTGCCTAACCGCCTCTACGCGGCCCGCGCCCTCTATACCTTGGCGTGCGGGCAGTTCGGTCGGACCTGGATAGCGTCCCTCAATGATGAGCAGATCCGCAGGATTGATTGCGCTCGCGAGTACCGTGACCACGATCTCGCCAGGACTCGGCGCGCCCGGGTCAGGTACCTCCACGCAAGCGCAAACTTCATGTGGAATTCCATAACGGGTGAATTCGATTGCCTTCATGTAGAGTCTCCAAACAAATATTTCGCTGATAGGCAGCGAACGTTAATTGTTTCGAATTGTGCAAGATAGTGTTATCTCTGTCGTCATGTCTCTGCGCTTTCGCGCCCTTGCCGCATGTCCTCCAGTGCGCTCCATCGTTCCATGGCTTGATCTAGTTGGTCCTGTTGTGCGGCGAGATCGTTCAGCACGGTTTGCACTTTTTCGTAAGGCTGATTGTAGAAATCCGCATCGGAAACCTGTGATTGCAGGGCGTCGATCTCTCGCTCCAGCTCTTCAATCCTGCCCGGAAGCTCACCCAGCTCACGCTGCAATTTGTAACTGAGTTTTTTGCTTCTTTTCTCTGTTTTGTTTCTTTCTGAATCGATTGATTTCTTAGCTCGATCCTTAGTCTTGTTCGGATTATCGATTTCCCTGAGGGCCCTGCCCCGACGCACCCAATCGCTGTAGCCACCGACATATTCGCGAATTTGTCCATCCGCCTCAAATACCAGGATACTGGTCACTGCGTTATCAAGAAATTCCCTGTCGTGGCTCACCATAATCAATGTGCCGCTGTACTGAGTTAAGCGCTCCTCCAGGACCTCCAGAGTTTCGATATCCAAGTCGTTGGTAGGTTCATCCAGCACCAATAGGTTGGCCGGGCGGGTAAACAGTTTAGCGAGGATGATTCGATTGCACTCGCCACCAGAAAGAGCCTTGACCGGTGTCAGTGCACGTTTGGGACTGAACAGGAAGCCCTTGAGATAACCGACAATGTGTCGATCCTTTCCATTGATGTTGATGTACTCGGAGCCATCACCGACATTCTCCGCGACAGTCTTTTCCGGATTGAGCTTGTGGCGCAGTTGGTCATAGTAACCGGTTTCAAGACCCGTCCCCAGTTTCACCGATCCGTGTTGTGGCGTAATCTCCCCCAAAAGTATGCGTAGCAGTGTGCTCTTACCCACGCCATTATTACCAATGATCCCAATGCGATCACCCCGCAACACATTGAGGGAGAAGTCCTCTATTAATACCTCGTTGTTGTAACCGTGGGTGATGCTACGCGCTTCGATCACTTTGCGACCGGACCGTTCGGCCTCGTTGATGTAGATGCGCGCGGAATCCGAATCTTTAAGCCGCTGAGCCCGGGTCAAGCGCATCTCATCAAGTGCACGCACCCGACCCTCATTGCGCGTACGCCGTGCCTTGATTCCTTCGCGTATCCAGGCCTCTTCTTGGGCGAGCTTCTTGTCGAATAGTGCGTTTTGAGTGGCTTCGTCTTCGAGCGTCTTTTCCTTTTTCTCCAGGTACTTTTGGTAGTTTCCTGGCCAACTCGTCAATCGGCCACGATCCAATTCAACAATCCGCGTGGCGAGTTTTTGCAGATAGGCTCGGTCGTGAGTAATGAACAACACACTGCCATGGAAACCCAGAACTTTGTTTTCCAACCACTGTATGGTGCTGAGATCGAGGTGATTAGTAGGCTCATCCAGCAGCAAAAGGTCCGGATTGCTCACTAACGCCTTGGCCAATGCCACACGTCGTCGCCAACCGCCGGAGAGCTCACTAAGTTTGCGTTGTGCCGGAAGTTTCAGTTCGGTCAATAGGAACTCAACACGCCGATCGATATGCCAACCACCATGGGCTTCGATGCGATGTTGTAAGTCTTCAAGCTCTTTTAGGCTCTTTTTATCCAACTTCTCATGTGACCGACGTCGGTATTCGTCACACAGTGCTCGTAGTTCAGCAAGTCCAGAGAGCACGACGTCATACACAGTGTGCTCGTGTGCTTCCGGTAGGGATTGCTCCAATTGGCTGATCTGGATATCAGCTCGCCGCTGCACCTCACCATGGTCTGGCTCGAGTTCGCCAATGATCAACTTGAACATGGAGGATTTACCGGCCCCATTACGACCAATCAGACAAACGCGTTCATTCGGCTCGATGGCGAACTCCGTTCTAAGCAACAACGGCTGGTCGCCGAAAGCAAGGGAAACTTCGTCAAAACGGACAAGCGTCATATAACGTCGTGAGTATCAAGCTATGCTAAGAGCGTTAAGTCAATACTGTCTTAGAGATGCCCTGTCGTTAAAGCATCTTCTTGGCAGCGACACCTTCAGTACCTGTTCGCGGCTGCAGACCGCACCTACGGTAGTTAAGATCAATGTCTTTTGGATCAAGTGATGATGGCACAGCAAACGGAAGGAGAACAGGATCCGAGTCGCCGTGAGAACTTGTGCGGATTGTGGATTAACCGATATAAGATCACGTATGCTTCCATGATTCCGCCACGATCCAATGGGCACGAGCACCCGAGCATCAATTAATGCGAAATCCCCACCACAACACCAGCACGGCGAACGGGAACGCAGCATCGATCGTCTGTGCGACCACCGAATCCGAGAAGATTGAACTTACGGCCAGGTGGGTATTGCAAGAATTTGACGCCTACTATTTCGAGTCCAGGCACATCCCCGCCCTTGCCAAAAAGGCGTTCGAGAACCGCGATCCTCAGACTTCACTCGCGCTGAGTAAGCGACGACTCTCGATTTACAGCGAAAGCATTACCGACCTAGGGATGCAACTAAAAGAAGCCTATCCGCTGGTAGCGGAAAATGAGCTCGTTTGGGACAAGGTCGAGCTCCAATATATGCCATTGATCAAAGGTAGGTATGAAGCGGATCTCGCCTTTGCCTATTTTCACTCTGTAAGACGAAAAATATACCAAGGAGAATGGAAGCCAGTAGAGTACTCTTTTAGCGAGTCAACCGACACCCAGATCGATTATTCCTCGGCCGTTTGCCTCAGCTTCGCTGGTGGTACGAGTGTGAGTCCTCAAACGATCGTCGAGATCCTGAACATAGAGAATTTCTCAGAACCGTATATCAACCTGACCGCAGACGCTAGTCTGATTGCAGAACGAGTCGATGCGATGCTCGGCGTAGGCCGCCACGACTGTATCGATATTCAATCTATCGAGATGATTAACGCAGGATTCTATCGTAATCGGGGCGCTTATTTGGTAGGTCGAATCCTCTTAAACGACGGTACTGTTGTTCCCCTAATCATCGCCCTGCTTAATAGAAAAAACGGTATATATGTTGACGCGGTTCTATGTTCAGAGGCAGACGGCCATAACATATTTAGTTCCACTTTGGCTAACTTTCACGTGACCAATACCTATTATCACGAGTTATCTGCCTTCCTCCATAGCATCATGCCTAAAAGGCCGTTGGGCCTACATTACTCCACCATTGGCTTCAATCATGTTGGCAAAGTCGCAGCGATGAACGAGTTAAAGGAGGATCTGGCCACAACAAAGTGGGTATTTGACACGGCTATAGGCTTTAGGGGTACCGTCGCCATTGGTTTCTCTTCGCCTACCTCCGCTTATAACCTCAAAGTCATTCGCGATAAGCCAACTTCTCAGTACAAATGGGGAGAGTTTGAAGGCGTTGATTCAGTATTAAGAAAGTACAGCCGAGTACATGAGATCAACCGTACAGGCAGCATGCTTGATAACATCATCTACTACAATCTCACACTCGAAAAGGGGCTGTTCAATAAATCTTTACTGGAAGAACTGCTCGAGGAGGCGGGGCAAAGCGTTTCATTACGCGGAGATGCGGTGATATTCAAACACCTAATTGTTCAACGCAGGATGACCCCCCTGCCTGTCTTTTTGGAGACCGCGTCACCCACCGATGCGGAAACGGTGATTATCAACCTGGGCTACTGCATTAAAAACAATGCGGCGGCCAACATTTTTAATAAAGATCTAGACGCTCGAAACTACGGAGTCAGTAGGTTTCTAAAAGTATATCTATTTGATTACGATGCGCTTGAGCCTTTTACTGAGGTGAAAATTCGGACCAACGAAGAAAGGTTTGACGGAGAGGAAGACATACCAGAATGGTATTTTGAAGACGGAGTTGTCTTCCTGCCTGAGGAAATTGAAAGTGGTCTGAGAATTCCGAACAGAACCCTACTTCGCCTATTTCGTGAAGTTCACGGTGACTTATTGACCACCAAATACTGGGACCGCATCCAACGCGATCTTTGTGAGGGTAATGTACCCAGTGTGCGAACTTATCCGGAAAGTCGAAAGCTCAAAAGGTAATCTCACTATAGCTGAAGTAACTCCTTCTTTGACCATACTTTCAATAAAAGAGTGATCCATGTTTAGCGATGACGATCTCGCCGCGTTCAGAGAGAAACTACTGCAACTGCGTGGAGAACTGCTCATTCTTGAAGAAACAAACAGAGAAGCGGCAAAAACGGTGGAACTCGATCAGACTCGCGTCGGACGGCTCTCTCGAATGGATGCGCTTCAGGGGCAGGCCATGTCGGTAGAAGCGAGAAGACGCAGACAGATCCAATTGCAAAGAATCTCGGCAGCGCTCCGCCGTATCGAAGAAAGCGAATACGGACATTGCCTGGAGTGTGATCAAGCCATCGCCACAAATCGACTGGAACTGGATCCTGCCACACCTCTTTGTATTACCTGTGCCAGCGAGTTAGAGAAGCGACAGTAAGGCGATAGCAGTTTTTCTTAGGCCATGCAAACATCAAAAGAAATTCCAGGGATCCCAGTTTCGCTTCCGGATTCTGTACGCACTGCGATTCGTAAGGCAGCCGCCACCTTACCTGAGAGCGGCATTATCGAAGTTGTGAACTATGGCCGCGAACGACCCGACCTGATCCCCTTTTGGGTCGGTGAAGCTGACGTGCCGACACCCGCATTCATCTGCGACGCCGCAATCCAGGCGCTGCGGGACGGTCACACCTTCTATACATATCAACGTGGTATACCTCAGCTACGTGAAGCGATATCCGCGTATCACCAACGCCACTTCAGTATTGATGTTAACTCTGAGCGAATCATTGTCACCAGCTCTGGCATGCAGGCCATGATGGAAACCATGCAAACTCTGGTAGGTGCAGGGGACGAGGTCTTAGTGGTCTCGCCGGTCTGGCCAAACATCTACGCGTGCATTCACATGCAACAAGCGACGGCGCAATCAGTGCCGTTACAGGTGCGAGAACAAGAATGGCGTTTTGATCTGGATCGACTGTTCGACTCCTGCAACAACAAAACCCGTGTCATCTATATCAATTCCCCCGGCAACCCCACGGGGTGGGTCATAAATTATGATGACATGATCGCTGTTAGGGATTTCGCTCGTAGCCAGGGTTTATGGATCGTCGCCGACGAAGTCTACGGCAAGTTTGTCTATGGTGGTGAACGTGCCACGTCGTTTCTCGAGCTAATGGAGCCCGACGAGCGCCTCGTCGTCACCAATACTTTTTCCAAGAACTGGTGTATGACGGGGTGGCGCGTGGGTTGGGTGGTCATTCCTAGGGAGTTGGGTCAGGTTTACGAGAACCTGGTGCAGTACAATACTTCAGGTACACCGGCGTTTCTACAGTATGGATGTTTGACCGCAATTAACGAAGGTGACCAATTCATCGAAGAATTCGTTCAGCGCTGCAAACAGGGTCGAGACTTGGTGTGCGATCACTTATTGGAACTCCCTAATGTCGAACTGGTTCGACCAAGGGGTGCTTTTTACTTGTTTTTTCGGGTGAAAGGCGAACCGGATAGTGTGGCATTGGCGAAGCGCATGGTGGATGAAGCCAATGTCGGTCTCGCTCCTGGTACCGCCTTCGGTGTAGGTGGCGCAGAGTTCGTACGCATGTGCTTCGCCGCTTCCCATGACACACTTCGCACTGGAGTGGAGCGCTTGTCGGAGGCTTTGAATCCCCGCAACACGCAAAGATCAAACACCATCGGAAGCAAACGTACCTAAAAGGGGAAAATACAGATTCCTTTAGCCTGCTCCCTCAGTTAGCCGCCTTCACGATGTTGCGCTAACTCCTCGAGGGCTTGCTCAGCCCTTCGTATGTCGCTCACAGTTCCAATCTTCCTGAACAGCGCAAGTGCCCGGCGATACAATGCTTGTGCATGACCAAACTCGCCGCGACTCTCGTACACGGCCGCCAAGTCGGCGCAGTCCCTGGCGATGTCTTCGGCGCCGCCGCCCAACGTCTCATTGAGGTGCAGTGCCTTGCGAAGCATCATCTCCGCTTGACCGAAACGGCCGCGGCTTTGGTAGATGCTGCCTAGGTTACGACAGGCATTTGCCAATATCTGCTGGTCGCCCAGACCCTCACCAATCTCCAAGCTCTTGTGATACATGGCCTGCGCTTCATCCAGATTTGCGCACGCCTGGTACACCAGACCAAGATTGATGTAGCTTTGTGCCACACCCGTTTCGTTGTGCTGAGCTAGATGTGCCTCGAGTGCCTTTTGGTGCATTGCTTTAGCCTGATCCAGATCTCCACGCGCTTGGTACACCAAGCCAAGATTGGCGAAGCTGTTCGCAGCACCGGTTTCGTCGTGATGAGCTAGATGCTCCTCAAGAGCCTTTCGGTAGCTTACCTCGGCCTCGTCTAGATCGCCACGAACGCGGTAGATGTCGCCCTGTTTGTTGTAATTCGCAATCATCGTGCATCAATCCGGAGGGATGAGTCGTTATCAAACAGTTACAGGAAAGTATAGCCATTAACGGGACATTCGCCCGGATTTCCGATAAAAACTACCCACCTCGCTCCACCGTTTAAAGGCGCGACAAGTTGTGGGCAACTTCTCATGGACTCCTAACACCAGTACGCCGTCAGCATTTAGACTGTGGCTTATACGATCTGTAATCTCGAGCTGCAACGGCTCGCCGAAGTAAGTGAATACCAAATTGCGACATAAAATCAGATCAAATGGCCCGCTAGGGACTGTGGTTCGCACGTCCTCACATAGAAAATCAACGTTTGCCTTGCACTCTGCTCGAAGACAATGCGTGCCGTCTCGGTCCACAAAAGCCTGTGTTCGCAACGATTCGGGAAGCTCTTTCAAGCTCCCGAAGTCATAACAAGCCCTCTTCGCCCTGGCGATCATATTGTCATCCACATCGGTGGCGAGGATGTCCATACCCAACGACGGAGCCTGCGATTGCAATCGTAATTTCCATAGCAGCGACAACGTGTAGGGCTCCTCACCGGCGCCACAGCCGGCACTCCACGCCCTCAGCTTGCTTTGACCATGACAGATCGCCTTGCGAGCGAGGCTCGGCAAGACGTCCCGCTCAAGAGAAGCGAATACCCTTTGGTCACGATAAAAGCGAGAAACGGTGACACGACATAACCCATCCAGTACCCGCCATTCCTTGGGGTGGCGCTGCAAGAAACTTCTATATGCCTCGACATCGGCGAGTTCCAACCGGTCTATACGACGCTGGATTCGTTTGCAGACCTGCCCTCGAACTTTGCGAAAGCCCAACCAACGCATCCGTAAGGCCGGCAGTGCCCATTGCAAGAATCCCACGCAATCAATGTCTTTCATGGATGCATCGATATCGGGGACAAAGCCGGATGCACGCCAAGAGAATGCGGCATCCCAAAGCGTGTTTGACTACTTGCGTTTCTTTGCGACCTTCTTGGTGGTCTTCGCGGGCAAGGTGAACCAGTCGTCTTTGGTTATTTCATGAAAATAATCGGCGTCCTCGATCAAGAGGTGAGACGTGGTACTGGGAATCGATGCGATCTCGACTCGTACCCCTTCGGCCTTTAGGTGTCGAACCAACTCGATGTAATCCGAATCCCCCGACAAGATGATAATCGTGTCCACTTTGCTCGCAAGTTGCGTTGCCTTGATGGTCAACGGGATGTCCGCACTCTTGTGACACGGCCGCACCGAACCATGATAATGACCATGCAATCGCTCCTTCAATTTGGATGAGATATGTTTACCTTCGCGGAAGTAGACCAGACGATTTAGCCCACGATTATCCAGTAGTCGCGGTACCAGCGTATCGAAATTGACCATGGTATGCGGGTCTTCCGCTTCAGAATGAATACTACGTTCGATGTTATTGCCGTCGACCAGAATAGCGACCGACTGGCTGATGGTTACATTATCGGGGTCGTTTTGAGCCATATTATTTCAATCAGCAATCCGCAGCGTCAAGCGAAAACACGTCAAGCATGTTTCAAAGTATCGCTGCACAGCGCCTGCAATTATTGGGGGGACCAGTATACGAGCAGATGCCTGCTAAGCATACCGATTTCGACATTTCCGACCCATTGGCTATGGAAGTTGTAGCCACGTGCCAACCTGCTTTATCCTTATGGAGGTATCGAATTATAGATAGTGGGTCGACGAGCAATGATAGAGTCGCTGGCGTGTTGGAAATGCGGCGAGATATTAGCGGATGTATCTTTGCCATTTAGGCGTCTGGAAGTATGCCCCGAGTGCGATGCTGAACTTCACGTCTGCAAAATGTGTCAGTCTTACGAGCCACGCGTAAGCGGAGGCTGTGTCGAAGACAACATAGAAGAGGTCAGCGACAAGGAACGCGCCAATTTCTGTGATTACTTCAAACCCAGCGCTGAGGCCTACGTGGCACCCGATGATTCCAAGTCCCGGGCAGCCAGCGTTGAGCTGGATGCCTTGTTTGGCACACCGAGTCCGGATGAGGTAACGACTAGCGGCGAATCTACCGAGGCAGACGAGACTCAACAGAAGTTCGAGGACTTATTCGCAACAACGAAAAAAAGATAAGGCCATCATGCTCGCGTAACGCCTAATTCTTTGAATGCATCCGCACGACTCGATCAACAGTTGCCAGACCGTTTTCGTCTACGGCACACTCAGACCTCCTAGAGAGAAGAAACATGAACCATCCTGCCACTTCTACTGGCGTATTTCACCTTATGTCTTAGACTCCGATGCGGCTCGGCTCGAGAATGCTGAGCTGTACCGCTTTGACAGATTCCCCGCAGTCTTTCCAGGCACTGGCGTCGTTCACGGCGAAGTTCTTCGAGTGAAGCCGACAGGCTTGTCAATGATGGACGAGATCGAAGGCCACCCCTCGTTCTTTGTGCGCAAACAGCACACTGTTGCCACCCCCCAAGGACAGCGCGTTGCATGGGTGTACTGGGGTCCGCACATATTGAGAGGGCAGGGTCAGTCAATTGGTTCTGGCGATTGGCTCGAAGCACTTTCCCAGGATGTCTAAGTAACGGACAGCCGACATGAAGTAGGACGGACACTGGGCGGCCTCGCGATGCTCGGTATGTCGTGGCGCTGCCACCATATTCATCCGAGGTTGGGACAGGCACGTCGCCCTATGCTGCCTGCCGAGGCGCAAATGTAGTTAGCAGGCTTTCAGATATCATTCAGCACCACTTGCTAGCCCAATCTCTCGGGGGTACGCTTGCTTCTTCCCCGCAATGTCGATTACTAACAAACTTCTCAAAACGAACGGTGTCGGACCAGGGGAACACGGGCGATACCTGGAGCCAGAGTAATGGCCAGCTATGAAAAACTCGCAGCCAATAGGCTGTTTCGTGGATTACCCGAGGGAGCCCTGCAGTCGCTACATGATAAAGGTGAGACTATCGCGGTGGGCGCGGGAAACGTTCTCATTAGCGAGGGCCAAAACAATACACAGATGTACTTTGTACTCGACGGCGAACTCGAAGTGCGGCTCGAGGAAAATCCAGAGCGTTTCTCGGAACTCCAACTTGGGACCCGAGGCCCAGGTTCATGCGTCGGTGAGTATTCGTTCATCGATAGAAAGCCGGCATCCGCCACCGTGATCGCCACGAAGCCCTCCGAAGTTTTCAGAATCTCCCACGAAACCCTTGAGCGACTGCTCGAATCGAGCCACGCCTTAGGGAGTACGGTGTACCGAAATCTACTGCTCCACCTGGTTGATCGTCTGCGCGCCACGAATGCAGAGTTAGACTTGTTCGGGCCGTTCTAAAGTTACAACAATCAGCTCTGCTTCCTGACGATAGCATCCACTGTCTGGGTCATGTGTTGCATATGGGAACCTTGCCAATAGATCTTGTCGCAGTTAACACAGCGGTAGAACTTATCATAGTACTTTGTTGTTAACGGCAGCAACCTATCTATGATGTCTTGTTTCGCAACAGGCGCGATCAATCCGTTGCACTCTAGACAACGGTGAAAAGGTCGAATCATACTATGTAGGTCGAATCGGCACATCACTTCCGTTACTTGAACGTCCGGCTCCGTGGCGCGTACCCAGTATCCATGTATAATCGATTTATGAAATAGCAAACGCCGGTCACGAGTTAGCAATACGCGTTTCTCCGCCACAGTAATTCTCACCAAATCCACGTCGGTATAGTTATTTTTGTAACTCGCATCGAATCCGAGCATGCGCAGCCTGCGCGCTAGCTTACCGAGATTCACGTCTAGCAAGAAAGCGATTCTGCGTAGCGGTTGCTCACGCAGTTTAACTATTGACGTGATATCAAAATTCTCAAAAATCGGATACACCGAAACGCGGTCGCCATGTTGAAGTCGATACTTGAAATCGACCGACTCTCCATTAACCACGATCAAATCGACTTCAGTATGTGGCACTCCCTGCGCCTCTATCGGATCCTTGATCGCAGGCGAACCCTTGAAAGGGTATTGCACCGTTTTCTTTCTCTGGTTCACCGAAAGGAAGTCATTCAATTTCTCGTAAAAACGAAAGTAGGAGACGTTCATGAAGATAAAGAGTGCCATCCGAAGAGCTATCAGATCAACGGCATATGTTTACAGCTATATTCATATTCCCACCGCGTCTTGTGTAAGCCCATGTTGAGCCGCACCATGGCTGCTTACACACATACCATAAATCAACCCTTGATTCCTCCCAAATTTCAGAGGCCAGGCGCGTTGCGCATCATCCAAGTCATCTGTGATATCGGTCATCTCGACACGATTAAAGACATCGTAGAGCAACGTGAGGTAGCCGATTTTTGGTGCATCCCAGCGACGAGGAGAATCGATATGCGGCGTCGCTGCTGGTTCGACCAGGGGAACGCCAGGAAGTCCTAGACTCACTGCAACGAGTGCTGGATTCCGACGATAGCGCCCACATCATAGTCGGCAGGGCGGGGCAGTAATTTCGCGATCTTTAAGCCGCCGCACCGATGACGCAGAAGGTTTGTCTTCTGCCGATATCTCCCGTGAAGAACTCTACAACGAAGTGGAACGCGGCGCACGCATGGATGGCAATTACCTATTGTTGGTGGCGAAAAGAAAAATAAATCTGTCCCCTTTCTCCCCCCTCCCTTTCTCACCTCAAAGAGGTCATGCAGTTTGTCTCTGCGTTGGGGTAACTAAAGCCAGGCCGCTAAGCATCGAACCAAGGGCAAGCCATACCCAAACGGAATGACTTTCATTGAATAGAAGGATACCCCACAGCACACCTGACAAGGTGACGACATATGCGGTTTGACTGGCAAAGACAGGCCCGGCCATCTGGATCGCTAACAGAAACATCCCATAGGCCAGACTGCTAATGACCATCATGGCGAGCATAAGCCACTCGATCTTTCCCCATGGGTAGTGAAACGATGCAAACGCGTTGAGGGACAAGACTAGCGGCAAGATCAGCAAACCCGCCACGAGCAACATCCCAGCGAGCAACGCAATCATGTCGGTGCCCCCCGGAACTCTCACGGCCACGTAGATGTTTTCGAATGTGTAAAATAGCGAAGCTACTAGTACCACCAGAACCCAGAACACCATTGATCGATCCGGCAAACTAGTTTCCGGACCCACCAGCAATAAGATCGCGAACAAACCAACCGCGATGCCCGACATACGCTTCACAGAAAATCTATCGATGCCCAGCAACCAGGCCCCACCGTATGTTAGCAGTGGGACAGTTGTCACGGTGATTGCCAGAATTCCCGCTGGCACATGGGAGGCCGCGTAGAAAAACAACGCCCCGGGTAATGCAGTACCAAGCAGACCGAGAATCACATAAAACTTGAAGTGCAGCCCGGTAAGTCGCGGCCAGCGCGAACGCGCCGCGCAAATGGCGAGCAGCACCAAACCACCACCAAAGCCCTGCCAAAATGTGAGGCCTAACGGATGCACACCCGCCTGGGTGAGGATGCGGGCGATCGAGAATGTCACACCCCATATCGCACCTGAAACAAGAACCAAAAGATAGGGCCAAACTTTGGATTGCTTCACGCTGTCAGAAACACCGCTTGGTCGATCGGTCGAGCAGATCGTACTCGCGTTTTCTATAGATTTTGGCGACAACTCAGTGATTCATTGAGACGACAAGGCCACGTATTGATCGAGTTCGGACAATAGCTCCTCCTTTGTCTCACTTTCCAGAAATGTGGCATTGAAAGCATTGCGGGTGATGCGAATGATGTCCTCTCGGGCAAGGCCGAGAGCCCTTTGCGTAGCTGCAAAGTTCTCGCCCACATAGCCACCAAAATATGCCGGGTCGTCGGAATTTACAGTCACACATAATCCCTTATCTAGCAATCGTTTCAAGTTATGTTCCTCGAGTTGCTGAAATACGCCGAGTTTGACATTAGAGAGCGGACATACAGTCAGCGGAATCTGTTCATCACGTAACCGATCTACCAGAGCATCATCTTCTATACAGCGCACTCCGTGGTCGATGCGTGACACTTTTAATATGTCGAGCGCTTGCCAGATATAGTCCGGTGGACCCTCTTCGCCGGCATGGGCAACTGTCAGGAAACCCTCATCGCGAGCGCGGTCGAACACTGCTTTGAATTTTTCTGGTGGATGACCCACCTCTGAGGAATCTAAGCCGACGGCCACAATCCGATCGCGGTACGGTAACGCTTGCTCAAGAGTATCCATTCCCTGATCTGCGCTCAGATGCCGTAAAAAACACATAATCAACCGAGAACTCACGCCAAGTTTTGCAAAAGCATCTTGCACCGCCTTTTCAATGCCTCGGATAACTGTGTCAAAAGATACACCGCGCTGGGTGTGTGTTTGTGGGTCAAAGAAGATTTCGGTGTGTCGCACATTATCGGCATAGGCGCGTTCCATGTATGCCCAGGTCATATCATAGAAATCTTGCTCCTGTTGCAGCACGCTCGCCCCTTCGTAGTAGATATCGAGAAAGGACTGCAAATCATCGAAGTCATAAGCCTGCCTTAGCTGCTCTACGGAATGGTGAGTAAGAGAAACGCCGTTTTTAGCGGCTATCTTGAAAATCAATTCGGGTTCAAGAGATCCCTCGATGTGAATATGTAACTCCGCCTTCGGTAGGTTTTGAATAAACGTCTCCATCATTTGCAAGGGCAGACGCACCCAATCATCATTACTGGGCAATCACTCGGTGGATTAACAATGCATCGAAGGATGTTACACTAACATGAAACCATACGATGTGCGTGGCGGATAAAGAGGCAGGCGCTGTGCACCTGGTGACGAGGTGATCTGCAATACGTTTGCCTCACCCACAAGTATGTCTGCCATCCTCACCCACTAAGGAGATAATATTATGTCAGTTGATTCTCGGTTTTCTGAAGAAGAGCGTCTGCTTCTCACCACCGTCCCCTCTGCCGTTGGATCAGCGATGGCTTTCTCTGAGAGTAGCGGTGTGATCGGCACCATGAAGGAGATGTTAGCCAATGCCAAATCTATACTGAGTGGCGTCAAGCAATATCCGAATAACGACATTATTGCGGGCGTGCTGCCCAATCTTGATGATCGCAAGGAAGCGATGCAAAAAGCGATGGAAATGCGAGATGCCGCGTTAGCACGAATGAAGGAAAAGGGGATCGATTCCTACGATAAACTGACATCTCAACTCATAGAAGACTGCGGTACCGTAGCTAGCGTGTTGGCAAGCAAGGCTTCGAAGCAAGAAGCAGACGAATACAAGGAATGGGCAATGTCAGTCGCCGAAAAAGTAGCCATGGCAGCAAAGGAAGGCGGTTTTCTAGGCTTTGGTGGCGAGCAAATCAGTGAAGGGGAGAAGAAAATGTTTACCGACATTGCCGCCGCCCTTGGTACGAATAGTCGTCTCGTTTAACCCGCGCTTGCACAAAACGGTGGTCGTGTGCACTCTTCATGTTTTGACATTGGTCAAGATATTGGGTTCACAACAATGACTGAAAACCCAGCTCGCTTGCTGGCGCATGACTTACATAGTCCTTGCTTGTAAGAAGTTATTGCGCATGCAGTTCAAGCACATCTTTATCGCAGACATGGTGATCGGGACCGACCTGTTGCCCATCAAACTGGCCGCTACCCCATATCCGGGCATACTTAAGCGTCCGAGCGATATCCTTATGCACCAAGCGAGCGACATCTAGCACGGTCTCGCCACGAAATACGGTGAATGGCTTGTTTTTGTCCGCCGATTTACCTGGTGCCTTGGTATAAACTCGGACGACTTGTAGCCGTTCAAACAACATCTGACCGATCTGATCTAATCCCTGTCCCGTTTCGGCTGAGGTAGCCACTGCGGGAAAACGAACGCCTAGCAATTCCTCCAACACATTCACCTCATCAGGATCGGGGTCGAGATCGCTCTTGTTGGCGATCAGCAATGTAGGCAAAGCCAGACTGAAAGGATCGTCGAGTTCGTCTGAATCACTATGGGCTTGCGACTGACCACCCTCCTCGTTAACAAACACGGGCCAATCCTCTCTTAGGGTTATCCTCTTCTCGGCAAGTCGCTCTCGAATTGAGACGATGTGATCCATACACTCGGCATCGCTCAGATCAACAACAAGTAAAGCCGCATCCGCCGGTTGCAACGCATTGACGAACCACGGCTCCATAAAATCCGCTGAGATCGGTGGCAAGTCAATCAGTTGGATGTGGATGTCTTCAAACTTCAACATGCCGGGTTGTGGGAGCTTAGTGGTGTAGGCATAAGGACCGACCTCAGCATGAGATCCTGTGAGGCGGACGTGCAGACTGGACTTTCCTGCGTTAGGTGGGCCGATCAGAGCCACCTGCGCCGCGCCTTCGGATCGAATCGTGTAAGCCGGCCCGGTGCGCGCACCGCCCTTCTTCGGCCCGGCCAGTTCTTCGGTGAGCTGTTTAATGCGGCTCTTGATATCCGCCTGAAGATTCTCCGTTCCCTTATGTTTGGGAATGGTACGGAGCATCTCTTTCAGACAATCGAGGCGCTCACGCGGCTCGCGCGCCTTCCTGAATGCTCGTTCTGCGTCCTTGTACTCGGGGCTAACGTTGGTCGGCATGGCTCCGTCGACTAGCTTATACCGAAAAACTTGACGAGTGGATCCTTGTTTCCACCTTATTTGAAAATCTGCAGGAGATCACGGACCATGTAACCCATAGTCCACTAGCCGCATATCGGGATTGCGGCCCGTGTCGGTCATCAGAACCCCGACCGCCTGAAACAGTGTATTACGAACTGAGGGAGAATACCGATGGATGCACAAGCATTTTTAGAACAGATACTGAATTCTGCGAAAGATCTTGCAAGCCAAGGCCGCAATTTAGCTGAGAAGCGATTAGACATCCCGGAATCCGGGCCTGAACGGGACGCGACTATTTCAGCCATGGGCAAGGGGGCGATGGCAGCGGGCGCTTTGGCCCTGTTACTTGGCACTGGTGTCGGTCGACGCTTGACCGGCACTGCGCTAAAGCTTGGCGGGCTCGCCGCAGTGGGCGGGCTCGCCTACAAAGCGTATCAAAACTGGCAAGCAGGCCAGGGAAAAGGTCAAACCGAACCCGGAACACCGGTCGGCAAACTCTCAGGCTCCGAGGCAGAGAAGCGCAGCTTGCTATTGTTAAAGGCGATGATCGCCGCTGCCAAAGCCGATGGACACGTTGACGATGCGGAAGGCGCGAAGATTGAAGACCAGATCTCCAAACTCGGTCTGGAGTCGGACATCTTACAATTCCTCCAAGAAGAAATTTCAAGCCCATTGGATGTCGAAGCCATTGCGGCCGGAGTAGATTCCCCGGAGGCCGCGGCCGAAGTGTATCTTGCGTCGCGATTGATACTGGATGTGGATCAAGCCCCGGAACGTGCCTATTTGGACCGCCTAGTCAGTGCGCTCAAGCTCGATCCCGAGCTGGTGTCGCAGTTGGATGCGCAGGTGAGCGGCTAGCAACAAGAGATACACTTGCCGCCACAGCAAGCTAACTCAACTCGCGGGGGCGTGCTCCGGTGTGGTGTGTGTGGCTTGCAAGGGAGTGAACAACGCGATCACAACTGCTGCCAGGGAAAAAGCAGCCGCGAGCACGAAGGCGTAACGCAACTCAAACTCACCCGCGAGTCCCGCGAACACGGCTCCCAACGCTCCCACGCCGTCCATCAGCGCGAATACAAACCCTAAGGTTGTCGCCTCTCGGCGTCCCGCGAACTCAACCGCTTGTGCCAACACGCCGGAACGTATCCCGACCAAGGTCGATAAAGAAACAACTAGAGCGGCAATCATAGGCGTGCCACCAGCAGTTATTGGCACACACAACGCTGCGATGGTGGCAATCAATGATCCCACAACAAACACACGTTTGCGGCCCGCGCCATCTGACAGCCGGCCGATCACAGGCTGGATCAGTGAGCCGATTAACAGTACTAGCGCAAACACTGAGCCTGCCGCCACTGGCGAGTAATTTTGCTCAGTGATCAAAAATAGCGGCATCATGCTCATCATCGCCAGCACCGCCATGTTGTAGACAGTGATCATGCCGATCAATCCTACACCCGCCGGCAGACACCAGACCTTCACCAGATGTCGGACATCCGCGACGGAGATGGCGTGGTCCGGGGACAATGGAATCCGTTTGACAATAGGAATAAACGCGATCCCCATCAGTAGTGCAGGAAGGGCGGAGAGCTGCATCACGGTGCGCCATTCTAGAAAGCCAAGCAGGAACCCCACCACCACTGGGGCAAGCACCTCTGCTAGCGTCCCGCCCATCGCGTGTATGCCCAAAGCCTGACCACGCCTGCCCGGCAGCTGCTGCACAAGAACACCAGTGGCTATTGGATGCCACGCTGCATCGCCTAGGCCTGCGACAGCGAGCATCGCAGCCAATATCCAAAAATTTGGAGCGAACGACGCCGCGAAGTATCCCAACGCCACCCACCAAAACGTCATCAACAACAAGCGACCGCGGTTCGATACGCGATCAGACAACATCCCCGCCGGTATATATGCGAGGCTCGCCCCCAAAGACTGGATGGTAATCAGCAGACCCACCTCCGATGGCGATAACTCCATGGTGATCGCAATGGCCGGCGCCAGCAACCATACCGCCCCCCACGGCCAATCGTTGGCAAGGTGGCCCAATGAAAACGTGGTAAGCAGAAAACGAGAGCTTTGTCGCGGATTCACCAACTCACTCCAATAATGTCAAGCACCGTTGATCCATCATAGAGGGAATAGCACTGACGATCTCAGTTCGTACCACGCCGGGCCTCGAACTCCACTTTTAGAGCTTGCTTGTCTATCTTGCCGATGGGAAGCCGTGCAAGTTCTTTACGAATTTCAATGGTCTTAGGCACTTTGTAGTTGGCGAGTCGATCTCGACACCACGCGTTAATCTCACCCTCGCTGACACTGCTGTCTGGCTCTGGCTGCACAAAGGCATGTCCAACCTCGCCATAGACCGTATCCGGCACACCGATCACTGCGGCGGCGGCAACTGCCCCATGACTCTCGATCGCGATCTCGATCTCCCGTGGGTAGATGTTGTAGCCCCCGGAGATATACATCTCTTTGATCCGACCGACGATGGACAGATTGCCATCTTCCCTGAGTATTGCCACGTCGCCGGTTTTAAACCACCCGTCTGTAGTGAACGCCTCGCGGGTAACGTCCGGATTATTGAAGTAACCGTTCATCAGCCAACGCCCACGCGCCTGAATCTCACCCTGCTGTTCGGGTTTAACGCTGTTGCCGTGTTCGTCAGCCACACGAATCTCATAGCGTGGCTCGGGCCGGCCGATGGTGTTGGCAAGGACTTCAAAATCCGCGTCAAGATCGGAGTAAGTCGCGTAAACGGTAAGCTCAGTCATGCCGAACGCCGTAGCCAATGTACCGGGAAGCTCATGAAGTCTGGCGACAAGGTCACGCGGCATCGCCGATCCTGCCCAGATGATGTATTCCAAAGACGATAAATTGTAACGCCCGAAATCGGGCTGCGTTATGGCGAGATGAAACATGGTCGGTGCTTGAAGCCAAAAAGTGACACGTTCACGTTCGATGACTTGCAGCATCGCAGCCGGGTCGAAACGATCCATAAACACCAGAGTTCCTCCCACAACAATGGGGTAGACCCCCATCATGCCAACGCCAGCAATGTGATTAGTGGGCATGTTATGCAGCACCCGTGGTCCCTGCTTGGATGGCCAATGATCGTTTTCAACATAAGCGCCGCGGATCAACCCATAGTGTCTAATCATCGCGCCCTTGGGTCTGCCGGTGGTGCCGGAGGTGAAGATGATGACTGCGGTATCGTCTGCGGAAACAGCCGACTGCGCCGCTACTAACGCCGCTTCCTTCCCCCCACCTGTCTCAAGAAAGCTCTGTAGTGGTGTTGCGCCTTCAAGCTCACCACCGAAAGCAATAAGCGATTCGATGCAATCAAACTCAGATCGCAGCGTGGACATCTCCTTGTCATAGCGACGCCCATCAATTTCTGGCAGAACGACAATAATGCGAGGACGCACTTGGTCAACTACGTACCGGAACTCAGCCATTTGGTAGCGAGGATGGAGCCCTACCCATATAGCGCCAATTTCGGTAGTCGCCAGCAACACAGCCATGAACTCGGGTCGCGGTGTCGTCAGCATAGCGATCCTGTCGCCCTTACGCACACCTGCAGAGAGCAGAGCCTTGGCGCACCGCTCTACCATGTCGGCGAGGGCACCGTATGTGTATCTCTGATCACCAAGCATCGCCGCCTCTGTATCGGGCTTATGTTTGGCCCAATACCAAAGATATTCACCGACCCGGATTTTCTCGTGGGGCAAGCTCATAAGCGTATCAGCCAATTGATCCTAACTCGCCGCCGAGTATAAGCTAGCCACCATGAACCAGGCGACAGCGCACATCGTTCAGATCCTACTGTCTGCGCAAGTCAAGCCTGTGAGGATGGTTTTGTGAAGCCGGTACCAACCGGATTACAGATGCGTCACAGCTTTGACGTAACCGATGCCGACACCGCCGCAGCGATCGGTAATCCTGGCATCGATGCGGTGTCGACCATGACCCTGGTACGCCTTATTGAAGAGGCTTGCTGGTATATCATTCAACCGTATTCTGAAGAAGGTGATGCAACTGTCGGCACCCGAATCGCATTGGATCACATAGCGGCCGCCTTCCCAGGTCGCCCCGTGGACATCTCGGCAACACTGGCATCCACCGAGGGACGGCGACTCAACTTCGAAGTCGTGGTTTGCCAGGACGATCGCACTGTTATGACCGGTACTCACCAGCGAGCGATCGTTTCGCTGGAGCGCTTCCTAGGGAAAACAATGCCGACATCGGCAGGGCTCCGTCCCCAAGTTGAGTTTTGGTTCGATGTGCATAGTCCTTGGTGTTATCTTGCTTCATATCGCATCGGCAACATCGTGCGCAGCCACAATGGTGTGTTGAGCTGGCGACCGCTGCATCTTGCGAATCTTATCGATGCTATCGATGGCCGCCGCCCCCTTGAAGAGAATGCGGCCTTTGTGCAGTGGTATAACCAGGATCTCAAAGATCAGGCCGCTCTACTCGGTTTGCCGTTATACCCGCATCCGGACTACCCGTTACGACCCTCTCGCGCGCTTAGGGCGTCGCTCTACGCAGAAGAACGAGGTTGTGCAGAGGTTTTTGTGCAGTCCGTAATGCGTGCATATTGGGCCGAGCAACGGGACATTTCCGATGTTGGAGTTTTGCGTGAGCTCGCCGATGACGCCGGTCTTAACGGCTCACAAATCGAGAAAGTGGTTGACGATGAGCGCTACAAGCAGACGATTGTGAATAACAATGCCGAGGCCAAGGAGCGCGATGTATTCGGTGTACCCACGGCGATCTTTCAAGGCAAGCTTTTCTTTGGAAGCGACCATCTCAACCTGCTGGATCGCTGGGTTGGCGCATGGCGTAATACTCAAACAAAGCGCGAAGATCGCGCAACGTCTGGTTAGTCTTGCCGTAAAAAAAGTGTTGATGGGAACCAAGCGTTTGATTGCCGAAACTGATATCGCGACCTTCCAAGAGAAAGGCGCCGCGGTATTGCGGGGTCATTTCTCGGGATGGATCGAACCGCTGCGTCGTGGTATTGAGAGCAACATCAATCAGCCGAGCGCCGATGCACGGATCTACCACAATGAAGACGGGTCCGGCTTGTTCTTCGGCGACTACTGCAATTGGAATCGCATACCGGAGTATCGTGACTTTGTCTTTAAATCACCCGTCGGGGAGATCGCCGCCGCACTTATGGGCTCCGAAACCGCGCGTCTATTCCATGAACATGTACTAGTCAAAGAGCCTGGCACCGAGGTACCGACACCATGGCATCACGATCAACCTTATTACTGCGTGAACGGATCCATGAACTGCAGCATTTGGCTTGCCCTCGATCCGGTACCGCGAGAGATCTGCGTAGAGTTTGTTGCCGGCTCGCACCGCTTGGGCAAGTGGTTTAGGCCGGAACGTTTTAACAAAACACCGCTTTATGAAGATGATCCTTCCGAACCTCTACCTGACATCAACGCGGATCGTGATGCCTACGAAATTCTAAGTTGGGAACTTGAACCGGGAGACGCCATCGCATTTCACTTTCTGACACTGCACGGTGCACCACCGAATCAATCAAAAACACGTCGACGCGCGTTTTCGAGTCGCTGGATCGGCGATGACGCTACCTTTGCCACTCGGAAAGGACCCACTTCACCGCCGTTTCGCGACGTACAACTAAAGCATGGAGATCCTATGGACGCCGCGGAGTTTCCACTAGTCTTTAAGGAGACAGATTGATCTTTCGTTTCGTGACTGGATTCCCGTTTACACGGGAATGACCGTTCCCTCTCTTTTTGGTCATAGTCGCGAAAGCGAGTATCCAGCCGAGACATTATCAACACAACTAAGTCTGATAATCATCTAGCGGACTCCTTCACTCCGTGGTAAACGTCGCAAAGCAAGAAAACAGATCTATTTTTCGCCTGTTCATTCATCTGGTGCATTAAATGAAAGCTGAATTTTGGCACGATCGCTGGCAAAAGAGCGAAATCGCGTTTCACCAGCAGGAAATTAACACACGTCTTCAGAAATACTGGATTCGACTAAATCGACCCAAAAATAGCCGCGTTTTTGTACCTCTATGTGGAAAAAGTCTAGATATGTTG